>CAKTMQ010000001.1 GCA_934573945.1 uncultured Oscillospiraceae bacterium
TCTCCGGCTTCCTGGTATGGGGCTTCTATCAGATCGGCGGCCAGCCCGCCGCTACCACGCGCTTCCTCACCACCAGTGACGGCAAGACCATGAAGAAGGCGCTGAGCTATTCCATCGTCTTTGAGAGCGTGATCTACCTTGGCATCAGCATTCTGGCCTTCTGCGCGCTTCCTCTGCTGGTGGGCGTGGACATTCCCAGCAGCGACATGACGCTGCCTCTGCTGATCCGCGAGTACCTTCACCCGCTCCTTGGCGGCGTGATCCTGGCCGCAGCGCTGGGCGCCATGATGTCTACCGTGGACTCCGTGCTGCTGCTGATCAGCTCCCTGGTGGTCAACGACATTTATGTCAAGCGTATGCACGGCGACATGGAAAGCAAGAAGGCCGTCAATATAGGCCGGATTGCCATTGTGGTTGCATCGCTGCTGGGCTTCCTCATCGCTATGGATCCCCCGGATGCCATCGTCTGGATCCTGACCACCGGCTTCAGCGTACAGGCTGCTGCCTTTACATTCCCCCTGCTGCTTGGCCTGTGGTGGCCCGGTGCCACGAAAGCGGGCGGTCTGTGTGGTATCATCAGCGGCGCTGTCATGGCGATCGTCTGGTATGTGCTGGGATATATCCAGTTCAATTCCCTCAGCGCATGGCCCGGCGGTATCTGGCCCGCCGTCATCGGCTCTATCGTGTCTCTGATCGTTTGCATTGTGGTGAGTAAGCTCACACCCAAGAGCTCGGAGGCGGAGCTGGAGGTCTTCTTTAACGAGCAAGATTGATGATCCATCGGTCTTCCAATTCTCTCCCTACTGACATCATGGGCGCAGAAAACTGCGCCCATGATGTCACATCCGCCATGATGCGAGGAGGATCATTATGAAGATTTGTACTACGAAAACTCGTCTCACAGAGGAGGAAGCCCTGCAGCTGGCCAGCCGCGACAATAGCGGGCTGATCGGAACCTTCTTCAATAAGCTCGGACATGTTCCCAAGGAGGTGTCTGTGCTGCAGATCAGAAAGTTCTACTACCCCTACTATCTGGAGGCCGCTGAAGCGAAGCTTCTGCGGGCGGCGGGCCTGCCCACCCGCAGGGTGGTCTATACGGTGGCCATGGAGGGCGGCTTCGGCACCGTGCAGCAGATGAAGGGGCGTCCGGCGACCTCTTATGAGGAGGTGGATCCCTCCGCAGTGGTCGTGTGCAAGATCGACAAGGCGGGCGCCGATGCCAACGTAGCGAAATTCATCAAACGGAGAGCCTATAAGATCTTCCACCAATATCCGCAGGTCAGCACACTGGAGGCGTATGTTGTCTATAAGCCCCATTACGCCTGCCTGTGTCAAAAGGGCGAGCGCCGCTTTTTCCGTATACTGGATGCGGAGATCAAGGATCGCAACTTTATGCTGGATATTAAATTTCGAGAGCTTACCTTCATGGACAAGGACGCCGCGAATGATCGGATCGATACTACCCTCTTTTTCCCCGAGAATTCCCCGGCAGCAGATGAGCTGTAAGGCTGCAAAACGGCGCTGCTGAAGGCCGCGTGCCCCACCCGCCTGAGAGCGGGGCAGGGATAACCATCGAGCAAAAACGGTCGATGCCGATCGGCCGGAGGGTACGCGCATTTTCCGTAATAGGATAAAAGGATAATAGAATACAAAGAAAGCTGCAAAATCGCCGACAAGGTGATTTTGCAGCTTTTTCTGATGCGCGTTCAATGAATATAGGCGTATTCCGCAGACCCTTCTTGCCCCGCCTTGCTCTCAGCCGCAGCAGCCGTGCCGCACTTTTTCCTCACCCCACGCTGCGTCAAAGCTGATCGCGCACAGCTTTTCTTTCCGTTCCACCGAATAGATCGGCAGCTGCCGCTGTGTGGCCGCCGCCGGACGTGACGCAGGGTACAGCGTCACAAAGAAAATGCCCGCCGCTGCCGCCAATGTACACAGTGCCGCCAGCACCCGGCGCCGCAGCAAAAAGCACCTCACCCGTTTCTCTTTCATACGATCCCATCCTTTCTGTCCCCAGCCTATGCGTCGGAAAGCCGAAAAAGAAGTTTTCTCTTGACAAGTGAAGCCTCACCTGTTACTATGTAGTCAATCTATATATGTAGAATTTCTACATATTGAAGGAGGCGTATCATGGAATTCGACAAGACCCTGACCTCCGGCAGCACAAAGCTGCTGCTGATGAAACTCTTGGAGCAGCAGGATATGTACGGCTATCAGATGATTGAAGAGCTGCGGCGGCGGTCAGACCATAGCTTTGACCTGAAGTCCGGCACGCTGTATCCCCTGCTGCACACGCTGGAGCAGGCGGGCTGGGTAACTGCCCGGGAGGAACCGGCAGCAGGTGGCCGCACCCGGCGGTACTACCATCTGACCGGCTCCGGTCGGGAGCAGCTGGCAGAAAAAGAGGCGGAATGGCGCAGCTATGCCGCTGCGGTGACCAAAGTGTTGGAAGGAGGCTCCTGCTGTGTCGGAATGGTTTGACAGCTATCTCTCTCAGGTGGATGCCCAGATCCGCTGGGCACGGGTGCGTTCCGCGCTGCGGCGCGAGCTGATGGGGCATCTGGAGGAACAGCGGGACACCTGCCTGGCGGAGGGGATGGACGAAAGCTCCGCCGAGCTGGAAGCCCTGCGGCAGATGGGTGACCCCGTGCTGATAGGGCGGCAGCTTGACGCGGTACACCGTCCCCAGCCCCAATATGTGCCGCTGCTGCTGGCGGCGGTGCTGGCGGTGTGTGGTATGCTGATCCGCGTCCTTGTGAACCACACCTCCCCCATCCGCTCGCTGGCGGGCATGGGGTTGGGACTCGTGCTGATGACCGCACTCTACTTCTTCGACTACCGCAAGCTGGTGCGCCGCGGCGGATGGCTCTATGGCGGCGTGGTGCTGGTGAGTCTGGCGCTGAACGTATTCTGTGCACTGACCGGTCGAAACGGCATCGCCGTAGGCGGCTGGCGATACGCCACATACCTGACACTGCTCTATCCCATGGCCGGAGCGCTGGCGGCCTGCGTCCTGCGGGGAAAACGCTGGGGCTTCTGGCTGGCTGTTCTGGTCTACGCCCCTCTGTGCGTTTTCGCCTGTCTGGCACCCTCGATAATCGGTCTGCTGCTGACGGTGATCTGCGGCTGCGTCGCGCTGCTGTACGGCATCCGGCAGGACTGGTGGCCGGTACATAAAACTGTCGCACGGCTGCTGGTGTTGGCTGGCGGCGTAACGCTGGGGCTGTTTCTCTCCGCGTCGCTGCGCAGGATCGGGTGCTATGCAGCCGTTCCCTCAAATGACGGCTATGCCCTGTACTCCCTGCGAACCGCGCTGAACAAGGCGGTACTGTGGGGCAACGGCTGCGCCGACATCGGTCAGCGGGATCCGGGCTATCTGGCGGTCGGCGACGACACCACCTTCCTGCTGACGAAGGTGATCTGCACGCTGGGCTGGATCCCTTTCCTGCTGCTGTGCGGGGTGTTCTGCGCGCTGCTGGTGGTGGTAGGACTTCGTTGTGTGAAGCGCTGCCACAGCATGGGAGGCTTACTGGCCGTGATGGCGGGGCTGACCATCGGCGGGCATTTTCTGCTGAATGTGATCGCCAGCTGCGGCCTGCCGCTGTGGGACTCTCATTTTCCCTTCGTGCAAGGCAGCCTGTTCACCGTCATCGATCTGGCACTGCTGGGCGTCGCTCTGTCGGTGTTCCGGCAGGCCGCCTGCCCGGAAGACGCGCCCCAGACACCCACACACGCATAAAAAAGAAGTCCTCCGATGGGAGGACTTCCTTTTTCGATTGCCGTCACCGCACGGGGATGATCTGGTCGCCGAAGCGGATGTGATCCACCTGCGTCACGTCGATCGGGGCGGCAAAGCGGTAGAATATATCCACATGGCTGTTGTTCCAGCCGCCGCCTTGCGGATTCTCAGAGCCGAGGGTCACCTCAGTACCGTCGTCCAGCACCAGCGCCCAGCCACCCTCCGGCTCACAGGGCGGCGCGTCGAAATCGTCGATGCTGTCGCTGTCATACTTCACCTGAATATAGGTACTGCTGATGCGGAAGGCATCCAGATAGATCATGCGGCCCGGTTCAGTGCTCTCCACCGTCAGACCGCTGGCGTCCACCTCGATGGGCGTGGCCTGTGTCGACAGGTCGGGCAGGGCAAAGCGCCAGTCGCCCTCCAGCACGGTTTCGGTGTACTGTCCAAGGCTGGCACTATAGACAGCCAGACCGGTAATGTGCAGCCACTTGGGCCGGCCGTCGTCAAATCTCATTCTGGTCTCGCCTACCCGCTGGGCGGCGTCATCGCTGAGCATCTGACTTCCCATGTACACCACACCTTCCAGTGTATTGTCGCCGGGCGTGCTGTCCTCCCATTTGACCGAATATCCCATACCGCTGAAGTCGTAGTCCGCTGTCTCCAGAATCCCGTCCTCTTCCGTGCCGCGCAGCATCAGATCCCCTTCTGTCTGGGAATCAGGGATCCGCAGCACCGTTCCCTCCGGTGCCGCCACCCGCAGGCGGACATAGCAGTTATAGGCGTCGCCATACGCTGCCAGCAGGGTGATGGTGGTGCCGTTGCTGGTGACGGGAGCAGGCATATCCGTCGTGCCGTGCTGCTCCACAAGCTGTTTCTCCGCCGCCGTCAGGTCGCCGAAATAGCCCTTGAAGCTGTCGGCCACCCCCAGTCTGGCAGCTGCCACGGTGGCCGTACACATCACCGCCGCTGCGGCGGCGATCAGCAGCCCCCGGGTAAATCGTCCCGTCCGCTGCCCGGCAGGGCGCTGCACCTGCTGGCGGAGCTTCTGCCGCGTCAGTGCCTTGATCCTGCCCGTATCCACTGTCTTATCCTCCGGCAGCGCCACCGTGTCGTCCTGCACAGTGTCCATCAGGTCGTAGATGTTATATGCCATATCGTTGTTCCTCCTTCATTCGGCGCGTCCTCCTCCAACAGTGAGGCTTTCAGCTTTTCCCGTCCCCGGCTGAGACGGGACTTGACAGTGTTCTCCTTCAGCTCCATGGCCGCAGCGATCTGGCTGATCTTCTGGCAGTAAAAGTAGAACCGCAGAAATATTTCCCGGTCCGTCGGCTCCATCGCCAGCAGCGCCCGCCGCACAGCGGCGGCCTGCTCCTGCTGCTCCAGCAGTCTCTGGGGCGTCTGGGGATCCACCAGCACCATGTCCTCCGGCAGCGGCACGGTGGGCGCCATCTGCCGCAGCTTGTTTCTGGCATTGTTGCGGGCAGCGGCGGCCAGATAGGCCTTTGCCGAGCCGCCCCGTATCCGCTCCGCGCCCCGCCAGAAGGCCAGAAACACATCGGAGGTCACCTCCTCCACGTCATCCACGGTCATGCTCTGTCCGATGATGCCGCGAATGATGGCAGCCACGTAGCCGCCGTAGCGGTCGATGAACCACTCCAGCGCCGTCTGCGAGCCCCGCTTCAGCTGGCGCAGCGCCTGTTCTTCTGTCAAATTGATCACTTCCCTTACGGAGATGTTGGTTGACGGCCGTCACCTATCATGACACGGATTTACCGGAAATGGTTGCAAAGAAAGCCGGATATGGTCAGATTTTTCGGCGGCCGCACTCCCCTGCAGATCAAGCATCCTTTTATGTAATAACGGAAAGCCCTTTTGCCAGAGGCAAAAGGGCTTATGATCATCATTCCGCTTTGCGCTGTGTCTCCAGATAGTGCTGCTGCCAGCGCCATGCATCCCGGCACATATCCTCCAGCGAGCGCTCTGCCCGCCAGCCCAGCACCCGCTCCGCCTTCCGGGTGTCGGCGTAGCATGCCGCCACATCTCCCGGACGCCGCGGGTCGATCTGATAGGGCACCGTCACGCCGTTGGCTTTTTCAAATGCCCTGACCATCTCCAGCACACTGTATCCGTGCCCCGTTCCCAGGTTGAACACCTCCGCGCCCTGCCGGGTATCGGCGTACCGCAGCGCGGCCAGATGCCCTCTGGCCAGATCCACCACGTGGATATAGTCCCGCACGCCGGTGCCGTCCGGCGTGGGATAATCGTCACCGAACACATGGAGCTTTTCCAGCGTTCCCGCCGCCACACCGGCCACATAGGGCAGCAGGTTGTTGGGCGTTCCATGGGGCATCTCGCCGATCAGACCGGAGGGGTGGGCGCCGATGGGATTGAAGTACCGCAGCAGCACCGCGGAAAAGGCCGGGTCTGCCGCCGCCGTATCCCGCAGGATCTGCTCGATCATATACTTCGTCCAGCCGTAGGGGTTGGTGCAGAAGGTAGGCGCCTCCTCTGTCAGCGGCACCCGCTCCGGCACGCCGTACACCGTGGCCGAGGAGCTGAACACCAGCTTTTTCACGCCGTGCGCCGCCATTGTCTCCAGCAGTGTCAGGGTGGTGTCCAGATTGTTGCGGTAATACCGCAGCGGCTGGCGCACCGACTCCCCCACCGCCTTAAAGCCGGCAAAGTGGATCACCGCGTCGATGGCATGGACGCTGAACACCTGCTCCATCGCCCCGGCGTCCGCCACATCCGCCGCATGGCAGTCGGCACGGCGTCCGGTGATCTCTTCGATTCGATCCAGCACATCGGCGGCACAGTTGCTGAAGTCATCGGCAATAACCACCTCATAGCCGCTTTTCAGCAGCTCCACCGCCGTATGAGAGCCGATAAACCCGGCGCCGCCGGTCAACAGGACACACTTCATTCCTTACCCTCCGATCCGGCCGCTGTACCGGCGCCGGTCTCCTTGCCGGCACGCACCGGACGCTTCACCTTTTCCTTATTGAACATACAGAAGGCCGTCATAAAGAGAATGCGTATATCCAGCGCCGGCGTCCAGTTCTCGATGTAGTACAGGTCGTACTCGATCCTCTTTTCGATGGAGGTATCGCCACGCAGGCCGTTGACCTGCGCCCAGCCGGTGATGCCGGGGCGTACCTGATGCTTCACCATATACCGTGGGATCTTCTCCTTGAACTGCTCCACAAAAAAGGGCAGCTCCGGCCGGGGGCCAATAAGGCTCATATCGCCCTTGAGTACATTGAAAAACTGGGGCAGCTCATCCACGGAGCACTTGCGGATCAGTGAGCCGAACCAGGTCTTGCGGTCGTCCACATTCTTGCTCCAACCGGTATTCTCGCTGCTGTTCACCCGCATGGAGCGGAACTTGTACATATAAAAGTTCTTCTTGTCCTTGCCCACCCGCTCCTGCTTGAAGATGATGGGGCCCGGCGAGGACAGCTTCACGCCGATGGCCGCCACCAGCATCAGCGGTGAGGTCAGCACAATCAGCAGCAGTGAGCCGATCACATCTCCCGCCCGCTTGAGGAAGGCGTTGCCCAGATTGTCCAGCGGAATGCGCCGCAGGTTGATCAGCGGCAGACCGTTGACACTGTCCACCTGGGGATTGGCCGGCATATACCTGGCGTAAAAGGGCACCACGGACAGCTTGGTGCCGTCCTTTTCGCAGGCGCTGATGATCCGGGGCATCCAGTCCATCTCCTCGGCAGCCAGCGCCACCACCACCTCGTCCGGCCGGGCGGCGGCAAAGGCCTCCTCCAGCTTGTCATAGCCGCCGCAGTAGGGCAGCTCCTTCCAGTCGTCCCGCTGCGCCACATAACCCACCACCTGATAGCCCAGGTTCCGGTCGGCAGCCACCTTCTCAAGATAGGCCTTCGCGCTCTCTCCGCATCCCACCAGCAGCACCCGCTTGAGATTGAAGCCCAGTGCCCGGTAGTGGTGCAGCACCAGCCGCAGGCAGGCACGCTTGCCCAGCAGCAGCACGCTGCCGATCACATAGAAGATGGCCACCGTCCAGCGGGAGGTCTCACCCAGCCGCAGCACATACATGGCTGACATCAGGATCAGCGCCACCAGCAGCTCCAGCGCTGCCGCACGGGTTACCTCCACATGAAACCGGATCGTCCGGAAGGACGTATACAGCCCCGCCACGGCAAAAACCGCCATCGTCAGCACCGCCGCGCCTGCACCCAGCCACAGATAGTAGCTGACAGGCAGGTTCTCTCCGCCGTGAAACACGCCGAAGCGCAGCCAGTAGGACAGCAGCATGGCCGCAAACACCACCACGCCGTCCGTGATCACGTGCAATTGATTCAATAACCGTTGATTTTCCCGTATCATCGTCTTTTCCTTATTCCACGGCAGACAGATACGCCGCCATCACCTGGGGCAGTACCGTTGCCAGCTCATATTGCTCCATCCGCGCCCTGCCGGCGCATCCCATTTCCCGGCACAGCGCCGGTGACGCCGCCAACGCCGTCACCGCCTGCCGGAATGCCTCCTCATTGTCATAGGGGAACAGGTATCCGTTCTCCCCCTCTGCCACCAGATCGGTATGCCCCTTCACGGCGCTGGCCACCACCGGCAATCCGCAGGCCATGGCCTCCATCACGTTAAAGGGCAGTCCCTCCGAGCGGCTGGCAGACACGGCAATATCAGACGCCGCCAGCCAATCCGGAATATTGTAGACAAATTCCGGGAACACCACCCGATCCTCCACGCCCAGTTCCCGTGCCAGCGCCCTGCATTCCTCCAGCAGCGCTCCGCGCCCCGGCAGAAGCAGCCGCACCTGCTCCGGCAGCCGCGGCATCGCCCGCAGCAGCATGGCCTGATTTTTTCGTCCGGAAAACTCCGCCGGGTAGATCAGCGCCACGTCGCTCTCCGACAGTCCCAGCTGCTGCCGCAGCCGCTGCCGGGCGTCAGATGCCGCGTCAAACCGACGCAGCTCCACCCCCATGCCGGGGATCTCCATGATCCGCTGCCCCGCCTTGTGGGCGGTGGCCCACCGGGTATCCCAGTCGTTCATCGTCAGCAGCAAATCCGTCTCCGGCGCGGTGATACGCTCCGCCGTTGTCAGGATCAGCCGCTTTACCGCCGGCGTCCGGTCGTCAAAGAGATAACCGTGGGCAACGTTGATGATCCTCGGCCGGTTCTTCCCCATCCCCTTGGCCGCCCAGCGGGTAAAGAAGGCCGCCAGCGACGTATGGGTGATGACCAAATCGTAGCGCCGCGCCTCCATCATGTGCCGCAGCTGCCGCGCCGCCTGAAAGTTCTCCGGCGCCGTCATCCGCTTGGCCAGCGGCAGCGCCGCTGCCGCGTCAGCCCCGGGGATCTCCCGCAGCTCACCGCCGCAGGCCACCTCCACCCGCCAGCCCAGCTCATGGAACCGCTGTAAATAGGGGAGGTGAAAGCTCACAATATGGGAAAAGGTAGACGCCGTATACAGCACTGTCGGCATACCCGTTCTCCTTTCCACACAGTCGGCATACAGCCGCCTTTTTTCCATTTCATTATACCAACGCCCACCGTCAAAAGCAACCGTTTTCGCCCTTTTCCGGTCTGACAGCTTTTGGCATGGAAAAAGAGCCGTGTGCGTCCCCATTTGTCGAAAGCACTCTTTCCTTTTGAAAAAGTGAAATCGGGGCGGCCGACGGCCGCCCCGATCATACCATTTTATTCTGTTATACCCGCTCAGTCGGCGGCGCCGTTCAGATAGCTCACAACATCCTCCGGCAGCTGGATGGTTCCCAGATTCTCCTCGTTCCACTGCTCCAGCCGCTGCTCCAACGCCTGTACACCCTGTGCAAACGCCTCGCTGCCGTCGTCATACTCCATGGCGATCCGGAAGCTCTCTTCCCAGGTACCCGGGTTGGAGGGCGTGTAGTCCACGAACTTCTCCAGCATGGCAAAGCCCTTGTT
This sequence comes from uncultured Oscillospiraceae bacterium, assembly GCA_934573945.1. GTDB lineage: Bacteria > Bacillota > Clostridia > Oscillospirales > Oscillospiraceae > Vescimonas. The sequence continues at coordinate 9,680 of CAKTMQ010000001.1, forward strand.
GATGTTCTTCAGGTTGAAATAGGAGCGCGCCAGATACTTGGGCACGGAGTTGGAGTTCAGCTTCTCCAATCGCGCCATGTATTTCTCCATTTTGGCGGTGATCTCCTCCGTCCGCTCCTCCTCCTGCGAGGCGCTGTGCACATAACTGACCTGATAGCTGGACCACTCGTAGGGATCCATATCCGCCGCCTGTGCCAGACCGGTATAGGTGCCCTGTGCCGCCATGGCAGAGGCCATCAGGTTCATGCCCAGCAGCACGGTAAAGGCCACGATGGCCAGTCCCTCGCCCCGCACGATCCACTTGCGGCCGTTGGCGCCGGCAAAGCTCAGCGGCAGCAGCTGTCCGCCGCACAGGTTGATCACCGCAAAGGCACCGTATCCGAAGGGCAGGAAATACCCGTTGGAGAAATCCACCTCCACTGCCGCATGGATCATCATGAACAGCAGCACCGCGCCCAGCGCCGCCGTCAGCGGCTGCGGCTCCTTCTTGCCCTTGCGCCACATCCGGATCACCACGATAACGTTGGTTGCCAGCAGACCCAGCCACAGCAGCAGCCCCACCACGCCGGTGTCCGTCAGTGCCTGCACATAGTGGTTGTGGGGATACTTGGTCTGGTAATGATAGCTCTGCACGCTGTAAATGCCGTTTTCAAAAGCGCCCATGCCCAGACCCACGATGGGACTGCGGCTGAACAGCTTCAGCGCATCGCTGCAATACACCAGACGCTGGATCACGTTGCCCTCTGAGTGCAGGTTCTGGATGCGCTCCGCCACCGCCTCCGGCAGCAACCGGTACTTCAGCTTCAGCGCACCGGAGGCCGTGCCGTCATAGCGGATGGCGATGATGTGCACATCCTGCGCCGCCGTGATGGTAAAGGTCACCGACTGGTTCTCCGCCGGCGTCGTGAAAGACGCACCGTCCGCCGCGCCCTCATAGGCCGTCTCCTTGGTGTTCATCACGGCGTTCTCCCGGGTCTGGGTCTCCACCTTCACCTGTACCGGGCCGTCCGCCTCCACCGACAGGGTGTAACTTCCCTCGTCCAGATAGGCGCCGCGGATCATCTTCTCGCCTGCCGCCAGATGGGCGTCGCCCGTCCAACTGACCGCCACCGCCAGCACCACCGCCATGGCGCCCAGCGCCGCCAGCAGCACGACGTTGACGGTTTTCATCTTCTGCGCCATCTTCTCCGCCAGCGGACGCCCCACGAAGATGTCCAGCACACACAGCGCCGCCGCGCAGAGCACCACCGCCAGCAGCGGCAGCACCGAGGTGCCGCCCGCCGCCACCGTGTCAAAGCAGGACGTGGCCGCCAGCGAGGCCGCCACCGTCAGCAGCAGCGTCTCCACCATCAGTACGAAGGAGACCGCCCGCTCGGCGCCTCGCGCCAGCAGCAGGAACAGCAGAAAAGCCACCGCGATGGCGCCGATGGCGCCGCGGCTCATGGCCAGCAGAAAGGCCGTACAGGTCACCAGCAGGCAAGACAGATGGAGACACCGCTCCTTCCGCTTCACAGCGCTGGCCGCCAGCCCCAGTGACAGCAGGATGGCAACACCTGCGCAGCCCGCAAAAATGTTGGGGTTTTCAAAAATCGTCCGCAGCCGCTGCTCCTGCAGGGCAGAAAAGCCGCCGAAGGACACGCCCAGCGCCGTGGTCAGCCCCCGCAGCAGGGTGTAAAACACCTGGGTGGACACCATATCCACGCTGAAGAAAGCCGCCATCGCCGCCGCCACTTCCAGCACCGTGGCCGCGCAGCGCCCGGTGCCCTTCTCCCGCTCCGGCTCCGCCACCGTCAGCAGCAGCGCCATGCAGGCGGCAGACGCCACCTTCAGTATTTCGTAGAGGGCAAACCGTCCGGAGGGCGCATACAGCGTGGAGATCCCATCCATGCATACGTATGCTGCCAATGCCAGTACCGGCCAGGTCATCCGCTGTCCCAGTCTGCCGCTGTAGAGCACCACACATACCAGCCCTGCCAACAGCAGCAGCAGTGTGATGATCTTGTTCTCGCCGTGCACCATCATGCACGTCACCAGAAAATAGAGGATGCCCAGCACCGGCACCAGCCAGGGGTATTTCAGCTCCTGCTGGATCCGGATGACAGGTGCCTGTTCCTTACGTCCCTTCTTCTTCGTCATCGATCCATCTCCTTATTCGATCTCGGTGTCGGGTGCCTGCACGGCCGTACCGCCGTCCAGCCCGAAATCATCCGCAACTGTGGCCGTATCCCGGCGCAGCATGGTCTCCATCACCCGAATGTCACTGTCAATATCCATGGCGGCATCCCGGTACAGCTCGTCCAGCTGATGCTCAAATCCCGTGATGATATTGTCCATAATGCTCTCGATCCTCTCCTTGGCCTGATCCAGATTCTGCCCGCTGACGCCTGTCTCCTCAAAGTCGGCGTAGCTGTCCAGCAGCTTCTGGGTGGTAGGCAGATAGTAGTTGAGGAAGGTGCTGGCCTTGCCCTGCTTGGCCGGCTCCTCCCGGATCACCTTGAAGATCTTCCCGGTGATGGCCTCCAGCCGGTCGATCTTGGCGCTGAGCACCTCGTCGTCGATCCGGTCATTGGCGCGCCGGATGGCGCGCAGCATATCCGCAAAGCTGTCCTCCGACGGCGCGGTCTCTTCGCCGGACACCGCGGGTTTGGGCTGTGCCATCACGTTTCTGGCGGTGAAATAGGTGTTGGCCGCCTCCCGGCTCCGGAACAGCATCCCGTTGCCCCGATCCAGATACGCGCCGGCGCCCCACATACCCTTTTCGATCATCAGCTCCAGATCCTGTTCCGCCTTGTTCTCCCGGACGCCGGCGACCTTGGCCAGATGTGCCAGCGGGATCGCCTCCTGCTCACCTGCGCAGCCCAGATAGGTGATAAAGCGGCGCATCCGCTTCTTCATCACACCGCTGCCCAGCAGCATAGCGATACCTCCGGCCAGCAGACCGGTGGGGTAAAACAGCTGCCGCAGCAGATACCACCACTCGCTGTACTGCACGGCATAGCTCAGACTGCCGGCCAGAACGTTCAGCAGGGCAAATCCGCCCAGCGCCGCCAGAATGATGCCGATGATCTGCAGCGCCCTGGCGCTTCCGGCAGAGGGCACCGGCGTTTTCGTCACATTCTTTATGCTCTTCGCGCCGGTCTTCTGCTGTCCGCTCTGAGCGCTCTGCTGTGCCGCCGGACGCCCCTGCCGCTGCCGCACCTCGTCTGCCTTGCTGTGCAGATGCGCCGCCGTGTCTGTCACAAACCGCTTGCTGCGCTTGGGATTGTCGCTGAGCTTTTTGATCAGCAGGATCAGCCCCACCGGCCACGCCACCAGAAACATGACACCGATCAGCACCCACGCGCCGAAATCATTCTGTCCGCCGCCGGACGGCGTTGGAGCAGGACGCTGCTCCGGACGCGGATCATCATTCCCGTCGTATTTATATTGATAAGCCATCAGGCCTTGCCTCCCTTGTGCTGCAATTTCCGTTTGTTTCCCTTTTCGTCCACGATCCAGGTGTGCTCCAGATGATCCCGCAGACTGGCCAGCACCGCTTCCTTATACTCCAGCCGCAGCGCCTCCCGCTCGGCTTCCTCCTCCACGGTCAAGCCCTCCGCTTTCGCCTTGCGCGCCAGCTCATTGATCCTGTCGATCCGTTCCTGCTTCATAGTGGTATTCCCCCAAATTCTGTGTATGGTAGAGGCGGGCATACGCCCCCTCCTGTGCCAGCAGCGTCTCATGGCTGCCCTGTTCTTTGATACAGCCGTCCTGGATCACCAGGATCCGGTCGGCATGGCGGATGGTGCTGAGCCTGTGGGCGATGATCAGCGTCGTGCGTCCCTCCGCCAGCTTATCGAAAGCCTGCTGGATCCGCGCCTCCGTCACACTGTCCAGCGCCGAGGTGGCCTCGTCCAGGATCAGAATAGCCGGATCCTTCAGGAAGATCCGCGCAATGGCGATACGCTGCTTTTGTCCGCCGGAGAGCAGCGTGCCCCGCTCGCCCACATAGGTGTCGAACCCCTGGGGCATGACCATGATGTCCGCGTAAATATCCGCCTTCTGCGCTGCCAGCTCCACCTCCGCGTCGCTGGCATCCGGGCGGCCGTAACGGATATTCTCCCGCACGGTGTCGGCAAACAGGAACACATCCTGCTGCACCACACCGATAGCGCGCCGCAGGTCTGCCAGCCGGATGTGCCGCACATCCGTGCCATCGATGCGGATCGCGCCGTCCGTCACGTCGTAGAACCGGGGGATCAGCTGGCACAGCGTGGACTTTCCGCCGCCGGAAGGCCCCACCACCGCCACCGTCTCTCCGGCACGGATCTGCAGCGTCACATGGTGGAGCACCTCCTCCGCGCCGTCGTAGCTAAAGCTGACGTCCGCCACATCGATAGCGCCCCGTACCTGCTCCATGGCCGCGGCATCAGGCGCATCGGCCACGGTAGGCTCCATGCGCATCAGCTCGATGAACCGGTGCAGTCCGGCAAAGCCGTTGGAAAACAGCTCGGCAAAGTTGGCCAGCTTCCGCACCGGTGTTATAAAGGTGGTGATATACAGGCTGAACGTGATCAGATCCACATAATCCATCCGTCCGCCCATCATCAGCCAGCCGCCGCCTGCGATCACCGCCACGTTCAGCAGCGTCACAAACAGCTCCATCACCGCGTTGAACCGCCCCATCTCCCTGTGAAAGCCCCGCTTGGCCGTCTTGAACATCTCGTTGGCGCAGTCGAAACGCTGCTGCTGGATCCGCTCGTTGCCGAAGGCCTTCACCGTGCGGATCCCGCTCAGGCCGGATTCGATCTCCGCATTGATGGCGCCGGTTTTCTGCTTGGCCGCCGTGGAAGCCCGGCTCATTCCGCCCCGCAGCAGCATCAGCAGTACCAGAAACAGCGGAATGATGGCCATCACGATCAGCGCCATGCGCCACTCGATGGCGAACATCACCGCCAGCGCGCCCACGATGGTGATGAAGGAGATCACCAGATCCTCCGGCCCGTGGTGTGCCAGCTCCGTCAGCTCAAAGAGATCGGTGGTCAGCCTGCTCATCAGCTGGCCGGTGCGGTTGCGGTCGTAGAAGTCAAACCCCAGCGTCTGCATATGATGAAACAGATCCCGCCGGATGTCCGCCTCCACCCGGATGCCGAAGGTATGTCCCCAGTAGGTCACAATATAATACAGCCCCGCCCGCAGCACAAAGGCCAGCGCCACCACCGCCATCACGGTGAAAAACACCCGGTAGTCCTTATCCGGCAGCCACTGATACAGCGCCTTCCGCGAGATCAGCGGGAAAGCCAGATCTACCATGGCGATCAGCACGGCACAGCCGATGTCCAGTGAAAACAGCTTCCAGTGGGGCTTGAAATAGCTCAGGAAGATCCGCAGCGGCCTGCGGGTACGGTAATCCTGCGTTGTCATATCCTCTTCCTTTTCCAGAGCAGCGCTGCGCCGAAGCTGCCGTCAACCACGGTTCCGCCCCGGCTCACCCGCCGCTCTACAGATAATTCTCCAGTATTGGATTATATCACATCTGCCCTCTTTTGGCAAGGCAGGGCGCGTAAAACGCCGCGCCATCTCCATGAAAACCACTGCTCCAACGACACAAAGAGAGCAGCGGCAATGCCGCTGCTCTCTTATCGCTGCTGTCAGTTCACCCGTACCAGGATCTCCGCCGTGCCGCTGCCCACCGTGATGGTGATGGTCGCCTCACCGCTGGATACCCGCTCCACGGTGCCGCTGTCGGAGACCTTCACCACATTGGTGTTGGAGCTCTTCCAGGTAGCCGTGCCGGTAACGCCCTCCAGCGTCAGCTCGCAGGCCGGGTCATTCTTGCCCACGGTCATGTCGAACTGCCCGTCCGGATTCTTGTCCAGATAGGTGCCGTACATGGTCTTGATCTTCAGGTTCGTCAGCGTCGTGCCGGTAGATGGCTTGTTGTCCGTGCTGTTGTCAGGCTTGTTATTGTTATTGTCGCTGCTGTTATCGGGTTTATTGGTGGTTGTGCCGCCGCCGTTGTTGCTTGTGTCAGGCGGTGTGGTAGCCGCACCCTCTCTGACGGTCACCGCGCAGGCCACGCTCTCGTCGCCGCAGGTAACAGTCACCACCGCCGTACCCTCGGACAGCGCCGTCACAGTGCCGTCGTCCACCTTCAGCACGTCGGCGTTGCTGGTGATCCACTGGTAGGTCTCGCCGGTACCGCCGGAAACCGTCAGCTTCCTGGTGTCGCCGGGCGCCAGCTCCAGCACCACCTGATCCAGCTTCAGCTCCATATTCTCCGGCACGGTGGGCGTATTGCCGTTATCCGGCGGCGTCACCGGCTCCTGCTGCTGCGTACCGTGATCCGTATCCGCGTCCTTTCCGCCGAACCAGCCCTTCACCGTGTCGCCTGCAAAGACCCACACCAGCACGGCCGCCAGCACCACCACTGCCAGCAGCACCAGCGGTCCCACAACACTGGGCGCCTTTCTCTTTTTCTCCAGCTGGCGGTGTCCCCGCTTCTTCACTTTACCGTTGTAATACTCCTCATCTTCCGCGCAAAACGGGCACTTTTTATAGCTGTCGGAGTACATTTCTCCGCATTTATTACACTTCATCAGACTCATAGCAAGCTTTCCTCCATGGGTATACTTTTGACCATACTTGTATACTATACCTCAAAAGCAACAGCTGCGTCAACTGAAATTGCTGGAAATTCATCGTTTTTTTACATCTTTTCTTGCTTTTCAGCCGTTGAGTTTCTATAATATAGGGGAATATAAGATGGGAGGACACCCCTATGAGCACGATCTTTATCGGCATCGCCGGCGGTACCGGCAGCGGCAAGACCACCCTTACGGAGCATCTGGCGCAGCGCTTCGGCAGTGACATCAGTGTGGTACACCACGACAACTACTACAAACGGCAGAGCTGCTCCTTTGAGGAGCGCTGCCGCCAGAACTACGACCACCCCGACGCCTTCGACACCGAGCTGATGATCGCCGATCTCAAGGCGCTCAAGCGGGGTGAGACCATCCACTGCCCGGTGTACGACTATGCCATCCACAACCGCACGGATCAAACGGTGGAGATCCACCCCACCAAGGTGGTGATTGTGGAGGGCATCCTGATCTTCCAGAATCCGGCACTGAGGGAACTGCTGGACATCAAGATCTTCGTGGAGACGGACGCCGACGTGCGCATCCTGCGCCGCGCCCTGCGAGATGTAGAGGAGCGGGGACGCTCACTGGAGTCGGTAGTAACCCAATACCTGACCACCGTCAAGCCCATGCACGAGCAATTTGTGGAGCCGACCCGGAAGTACGCCGACATCATCGTGCTGGAGGGCGGCCATAATCTGGTGGCGCTGGATCTCATCATGCAGCGCATCGCCAACCATATTGCGGAGAATTGACCATGCTTTTATCTGTCCTCGGCATTCTTTCGCTGCTGGGCGCGGCCTATTTCCTGCTGCCGCTGACCATCGGCGTCTGCCATATCGGTATGTTCTGGCCGGCGGCGCTGCTGCTGCTGGCGGCGGCGCGCTGCTTTTTCCCCGGCTTCTTCCGCCGCTTCCCCAAGTGGCTGAAAGCCGTGCTGATCTCCGGCGTCAGTCTGGTGCTGGCGGTGGCGGTGGCCGTACTGGGCGCCATGGGCGCCGCTGCGCTGAACCGCCCCGCACCCGATGAGGACGCACCCCAAACCGTGGTACTGCTGGGCTGCCAGGTCTACCACGGCCGCCCCAGTCTGATGCTGCAGGGGCGCATTCAGACCGCCTATGACTACCTGATCACCCATCCGGACGCCGTGTGCGTCACCACCGGTGGTCTGGACAGTCACGATGAGCCCTATTCCGAGGGCGGCTGCGCCGCCCAGGAACTGGAGGCCATGGGGATCGCTCCCGAACGGATCTACATCGAGGAGCGCTCCTTCGACACCCGGGAAAACCTGCTGTTCGCCGCCCGGATCATAGAGGAAAACGGTCTGGACAGCCATGTCGCCATCGCCAGCGACAACTTTCACCAGCTGCGCGGGCAGGTATACGCCAGGCAGGCCGGTCTCACGCCCCGATCCGCCGGCTGCTTCAGCCCCTGGTTTCTGGGCGCCGGATACGCCTGCCGCGAGGTGGTAGGAATTCTGGCCATGTGCGTCGGTCTGCGCTGATTTTCCATTTCCGAAATAACTATTTATTAATAGAATCCCGTGCCTTGTGGCACGGGATTCTATTAATTCTATCGTACTTTTCCGCATCTGCGGAACCAAATGCTCACAGCTCCTCCAGCACCACCGGTTCCCCCACCTGCAGGGCGTAGTGGTAGATGCGGGCGCTGTCCTCGATATACTGGGCGCGGGTGCGCGCCTCCTCCAGATCCTTGCCCACCGCCAATACGCCGTGGTTGTTCAGCAGACAACCGCCCCGACCGTGGGTCAGGCACGGCACCGCGTTTTCGCCCACGGCAAAGGTGCCCGGCGTGGCATAGGCCGCGCAGGCCACTTCACCGCCCAGAAACAGCCGCGTCTCGATCAGAATTGAAGGGATCGGCCGGTGCACTGCGGCAAAGGCGGTGGCATAAGGGGAGTGGGTGTGAAAGATAGCGCCCAGCTCCGGATAGGCGCGGTATACCGCCGCGTGCATCCGCCACTCGCTGGATGGCCGCAGCGTCCCCTCCAGCACCTGTCCCGCCAGATCGCACCGCACCAGATCCTCCGGCCGCATCACCGTATAGCGCACCGATGTCGGGGTGATGAGCATGGTGCCGTCCCCCAGCTGCACGCTGAGATTGCCGCTGGTGCCAGTAAACAGCCCCTCCTCCAGAGAGACGCGGCAAATCGCCACCATTTCCCGCCGCAGCGCCGTCAGATCCTGCATTATCATGTCCAAACACCCCTGTTTCTTATTATTAAATGATTGTTTACCGTTTTCAGATCACCATTTCATAAGGTCCCAGCTCGCTGATCTCCAGATACTTCCCCAGCTCGTAGGGGGAGTAGATGCCCAGATCTGTCACCACGCCGGTGATCAGCTGCGGCGGCGTTATATCGAAGGCCGGATAATATCCCTTCACGCCGTCTGCGGCGGTCTTTATGCCCATGGCCTCCAGCGTATATTTGGGATCCCGCATCTCGATGTGGACGGTGTCCATCGTGGGGTGCCCCGCGTCGGGGATGCCGCTGATATACACCGGCACCCCCAGATAATTGGCGGCGATGGCGATCTGGAACGTTCCCACCTTGTTGGCCACATAGCCATCACAGCAAATGGCGTCCGCCGCGCAGGTAAATACATCCACGCCCTCCCGCTGCATCACATAGGCCGGCATATTGTCGGTGATCACCGTCACGTCAAAGCCCATGTCGCGGCACACGGTGGCCGTCAGCCGCGCTCCCTGAAAATAGGGGCGTGTCTCCGGGCAGAACAGCCGGATCTTCTTTCCCCGCCGGCGGCATTCCCGGAGCATCATGGCCACGATGGTCTCCCCGAAGCACTGGGTCATCACCGTGCCGTTGTCCGGAATCTGATCCACCAGATGCACAGCCATCTGTCCCACCCGGTCATAGCGCCGGTTGTTGGTAGCCACCGTGTAGTCCCGGATGGCCAGTGCCACGTCGTCCACTCCTGCGGCGATGGCCTTTTTGGCCGCCTCCAGACAGCCGCCGCAGATCAGCTTCATCCGCGCCACCGTGGTCGGCCGTGCGTGGGAGATGGTCTCCATAGCCTGCTCCAGATAGGCTGTCTGCTGCCCCGCAGGCAGCGTCCGGCATTCGTAGGCCGCCAGCGCCATGCCCATGGCCGCCGCGGTAAATGGCCCCGTGGACTGGGTCACCATGTCCGTCAGCGCCTGCGCTACCTCGCCGTGGGTACGGCAGGTAACGAAGGACACCTGCCGGGGATAGACCCGCCGATCCAGGATACGCACCTCGCCGCCGTCGTACCAGGCCACGTTCTCATACTGCATCATAAATGCAAGACCTTTGTCCGCCCGTTCCATTCTTCTCTCCTCCTGTCACACGCCGTAAAGCCGCCGGGCGGCGGACAGCGCGTCATACCGTATCCGTTCCGCGTCCAGCGTCGGATATGCACCGTTCTCATACAGCACCTGTCCGTTCACCATGGTCATACAGACGTCGGATGCCTGTGCGCTGTATACCACCAGCCCTGCCGTGTCCAGATGCGGCAGCAGGTGGGGGCGATCCAGCGCGATGGCGATGATGTCCGCCTGTTTCCCCGCCTCCAGCACGCCGGTATCCTCCCGTCCCTGCAGACGGGCGCCGCCGCGGGTGGCCATATCCAGCACCTGCTCCGCCCGGAGCAGCGCCGCATCCTGCCAGTATCCGTTGTGGATCACCGCCGCCAGATGCATCTCCTCCAGCATATTCAGGTTGTTGTTGCTGGCAGCGCCGTCCGTACCGATAGCCACGTTCACCCCCTCCGCCAACAGCTCCGGCACCGGCGCGAAGCCGCTGCCCAGCTTCATGTTGCTGGTGGGATTGTGCGCCACGGAAACGCCCTTGCACCGCAGCAGCGCCCGATCCTCCGCCGTCACCCACACGCAGTGCGCCGCAGCACAGGGCACGTCAAACACACCCAGATCCGCCATCCACTGCGCCGGCGTCTTGCCGTATTTCGCCACGCAGTTCTCATGCTCGCTCCTGGTCTCGCTCAGGTGGATGTGCACTCGCGTCCCCACCTTGCGGCACCAGTCCGCCACGCCCGCCGCTACATCGGCGTTGCAGGTGTACTCCCCATGGAGACAGCCGTCCACCATGATCCGCCCGTCGCCGGCGCCGTGCCAATCCCGGAACAGCGCCTCCTGCCGCCGGACGCTCTCGTTCTTTCCATAGGTGTCCGCCGGATCAAAGACCTGTACCGGATAGCACACGTTGGCCTTCACACCGCTCTGCCGCAGCAGCTCCAGCGTCTCCGGTGAAAAGAAGTACATATCGGAAAAAGAAGTGGTGCCGCAGGCCAGCATCTCCAGCAGTGCCAGCGCCGTTCCGGCGCGGACATCCTCGCCGGTCAGCCGCGCTTCCACCGGAAATACACTCTCAAACAGCCACTTCTGCAAGGACAGATCGGTGCCCACGCCCCGCAGCAGTGTCATGGCAGCATGGGTATGGCCATTCACCAGCCCCGGCAGCAGCAGTCTGCCGCTCATGTCCTTCTCCCGGTCAAACGTCCCCTCCGGACGCTCTGTGCTCACGGCGGTGATCTGCGTACCGTCCACTGCCACAAAGCCGTCCCGCAGCACGCCCCCGGGCGTATAGACCCAGGCATTTTTCAGCAGTGTTCTCATGTCAGATCCTCGCCAGCACCTTTTTCAGATAGGCACTGAACTTGTCCGCCACCAGATGTCCCACCTCATTGACCTCCTCGTCGGTCAGCGGCTGATCCAGAATCCCCGCCGCCATGTTGGTGATGACGGAGAATCCCAGGCAGGGCAGGCCGCAATGGGCAGCCGTCAGCGCCTCGGTCACGGTGGACATCCCCACCGCGTCGCCGCCCAGCGTGCGGATGGCGCGGATCTCCGCCGCCGTCTCAAACTGCGGTCCCTGCATGAAGAAATAGCAGCCCTCATGGAAGGTCAGGCCGCTGCCCTCGGCGCATTCCCGCGCCACGGTGCGCAGCTGCGGATCGTACATCTTCTGTACGTCAAAAAAGCGGGAGCCGAACTCCGGGATATTGGCGCCCCGCATGGGGGAGCAGCCGGAGAACATGATCTGGTCATTGATGATCATGATGTCGCCGGGCTTGTAGCCGAGGTTCACGCCGCCGGCGGCGTTGGTCAGGATCACCGCCCGGCAGCCCAGCAGCTTGAACAGCCGGATAGGCGCCGTCAGCTGGGGAAAGTCGTAGCCCTCGTAGGAGTGGAACCGCCCCGACATACACACCACGCCTCTGCCGCCGATGGTGCCGCAGATCAGCTTTCCGGCATGGGTCGCCACGGTGGAGCGCAGGAAGTTGGGGATCTCCTCATAGGGGATCACCACCGGGTTCTCTACCTGTGCGGCGAACGGCCCCAGTGAGGAACCCAGAATGATGCCGATCTCCGGCTGAAAATCCAGCTTTTCCCGGACGTAGTCGGCGCTTTTTTTGAAGTATTCATAGGTATATTCCATCGGATCTCCTCCTGATCTTGATGTTTCGTTTATTTTAACACATCGCCTACATGGTGTCAATTTCACCCGCTTCCACAATTTTCGCCGGAAAAGGCCATAGAAAAGACTTGCTTTTTTTTATTTTCATGATACAATAGCGTTGACAAATCTTAATGGAGGTACTCAAAATGGCTTATCAGATCGGTTCCGCTTGCGTCAGCTGTGGCGCTTGCGCAGATGTATGTCCTGTGGGCGCTATCTCCCAGGGCGATTCTCAGTATGTGATCGACGCCAACGCTTGCCTGGACTGCGGTTCCTGCAGCGACACTTGCCCCAACGGCGCCATCAGCCCCGCTGAATAAAATCCGTACATGAGAAAGTGGCCGGCGCGCTTGCGCCGGCCACTTTTCTGTTCCCGCCGCCGCACATCGGCGGGATCCTCCCGCCGCCCTGTTGCAAAAGGCGGAAATTCTGCTATACTGAATACCATTAATTCAACAAAGAGGGGGCGGCGTCTTGGAGCATATCGAGCAGCTGTGGCCGGGCGGACCCCGGTATATCTACGACGAAGGGTGCTTCCCGCCGTCCACTGACTCCTTTCTGCTCGCCGCTTTCCCGTCGCTGCGGCGAAACGAGCAGGTCTGTGATCTGGGCGCCGGCGCGGGGCTGCTGGGGCTGCTGCTGCTGGCCAGGGAACCGACCCTCCGGGTCACCGGGCTGGAGCTGGACGGCCACGCCTGTGATATGCTGCGCCGCACCGCCGCCGAAAACGCCCTGCCGCTGACACCGCTGTGCGCCGACCTGCGCGATAAAGCATCTCTGCCGGCGGGACGGTTCTCGCTGGTGGTATCCAATCCCCCCTACTTTCCCGCCGACGCCGGCCTGACCGCTGCCGGTGTCCGGGGCGACGCCCGGTCAGAGCGCAACGCCGCGCTGGAGGATGTATGCGCCGCGGCAGGCCGCCTGCTGCAATGGGGCGGCCGCTTCTGTCTGGTGTACCGTCCCCAGCGGCTCCCCCAGCTGCTGGCCGCCGCCGTCTCCTGCGGCCTGGAGCCGAAGCGGCTGCGCTTCGTGCAGCACACGGCGCAGAGCGCCCCCTCCCTGCTGCTGTTGGAATGCCGCCGCGGCGGAAACCCCGGCCTGACCGTGGAGCCGCCGCTGCTGCTGTATCTGCCGGACGGCAGCGAATCCCCTGACGTCCGCCGCGCCTATTTCAGAGACAAGGAGTAAATCCCATGACCGGAACACTGTACTTGGTCGCCACCCCCATCGGCAATCTGGGCGACTTCTCCCCCCGTGCCGTGGCCACGCTGGAAAGCGTTGATTTCATTGCCGCGGAGGATACCCGGGTATCCGTCAAGCTGCTGAACCACTTCGGCGTCAAAAAGCCGCTGGTCAGTTATCACGAGCATAACCGCGCAGCAGCCGGGCAGGCCATCGTGGCGCGTCTGCTGTCCGGCGAGAGCTGCGCGCTGGTCACGGACGCTGGTACCCCCGCCATCAGCGACCCCGGCGAGGATCTGGTGCGTCTGTGCGGCCAGCAGGGCGTGACCGTACAGGCCGTTCCCGGCTGCTGCGCCGCCGTCTGCGCGCTGGCGGTGTCCGGCCTGCCCACAGGGCGCTTTACCTTCGAGGGCTTCCTGCCCTCCGGCAAAAAAGAGCGTCGTGAGCAGCTGCAGGAGCTGACCGGCGAGACCCGCACCATGGTGTTCCACGAAGCGCCCCACCGGCTGCGCGCCACGTTGTCCGACATGGCGGAGCTGCTGGGCGGCGACCGCGCCGTGGCGCTGTGCCGGGAGCTGACAAAGCTCCACGAGGAGACGGTGCGCACCACCCTCTCCGATGCCGTATCCCTCTATGCGGAGCAGGAGCCCCGGGGGGAATACGTGCTGGTGGTAGCGGGACGTCAGCCCTCCGCCGCTGCCGCACTGACGCTGGAGGAGGGCGTGGCGCTGGTGCTGCGCCGCCGCGCCGAGGGAATGCGTCTGAAGGACGCCGTCCGCGCCGTGGCCGACGACACCGGCCTGAGCCGCAACGCCCTCTATGACGCCGCCCTGAAGGCATAGGCCATAACCCTCTCCCCCCTTGTGAAACCGATCCCCCTCAGTCGGTTTTGAACCGGCCGCCCTGCAATCGCATATATCGCATATTTTGAAAAACTGAAAAACGCTGTCCGCTTAGGCCGCCTGACACAAGAAAACACACGCCATAAAAGGCGCATTTTGCGCAGACGACTACGTTGCGCCTTGCCAGACATCCAGTATGCCTGCGGCATCGCGTCTTGTCTCTGCACAAAATGCGCTCTTTTCTGGTGCTAAGCAGTTTTGCCAAAGCAAGTTCGAGATAAAATCGGCTGCAAAAATTTCCCCATACTGACGTATGGGGAAATTTTTTCGGGTGATTTTAGCCGGACAGGCACAGGCAAAACCGTATGTTTTCTTGTGTCAGTCGGCCTTTTTGCGGACAGCGTTTTTGCCTTTCAGCACAGCTGCTCTTCAGTTTTTTCGCAGCTCCTTGAGACATCTGGGACAGATGTTCTTCTCCTTGTACACCATCAGATCCCTGCTGCTGTCACAGAAAATACAGCTGGGACGGTACTTCTTCAACACGATAGCCGAGCCATCCACATAGATCTCCAAAGCATCCTTCTCGCTGATGTCCAGTGTACGCCGCAGTTCGATGGGCAGGACGATTCTCCCCAGTTCGTCCACCTTTCTTACGATACCTGTTGACTTCACGGAAACCTCTCCTCTGTTCTTTTTCCCACGGCTACCGCCGCCCGCCAGCGGCACTCCCCTGTCGATTGGCGGTAATGTGGTGCCTTGATATATTTATCATGCCATATCCCCGGCTTTTTGTCAACCATATATTGACATATTATCCAATTATTTGACAAATATTTGTCTCTCTTCTGTGCATATAGTTCATCGAGGTGAGCGTGTATGGCAATGCCCTATTTTGTAGCGGGTCTGTTTGTTTTTTCGTTGGTATGCGGCGGTCTCAGCGGACAGCTGAACGCTGTCTCCGCCGCCGCACTCAGCGGTGCTCAGGCGGCGGTGGAACTGTGCCTGTCCATGGCCGGTGCCATCTGTCTGTGGAGCGGCGTGATGACCCTGATGGATCGCTGCGGGCTGAGCGGCAGGCTGGCCGGTCTGCTGCGGCCATTACTGCGCCGCATTCTGCCCCGCGCCAGCCGTGACCCGGAGACGCTGGCGGCGGTCAGTGCCAACGTGTCGGCCAATTTGTTGGGTCTGGGCAACGCCGCCACCCCCCTGGGGATCCGTGCCGCCACACGGATGGCACAGGGCAGCGGCGGCGCAGCCAGCGACGAGCTGTGCCGTCTGGTGGTGCTGAACACCGCCTCCATCCAGCTGCTGCCCACCACCGTGGCCGCTGTCCGCAGCGCCCACGGCTGCACCGCGCCCTTCGACATCCTGCCCGCCGTCTGGGTCTCCTCGATCCTGTCCGTCGCGGTGGGACTGCTGGCGGCGCGGTGCCTGCAGCGCCTCTGGCGTACCTGACATGGCGCTCACATCACTGGTGATCCCCCTGCTGCTGGCCGTCGTCACGGTCTGGGGACTGGTCAGGCGCGTTGACGTCTACACCGCCCTGACGGACGGTGCGGCGGAGGGGCTGCGGGTACTGCTGCGTATCTTCCCCAATCTGGTGGTACTGCTGACCGCCGTGTATATGTTCCGCGCCTCCGGTGCGCTGGAAACGCTCACCTCGTGGCTCACCCCGGCGCTGGCCGCACTGGGCATCCCGCCGGAGACGGCGCCGCTGCTGCTGATCCGTCCGCTCAGCGGCAGCGGCGCACTGGCGGCGGGCAGTGAGCTAATGGAGACCTACGGCACAGACAGCACCATTGGCCGCACCGCCGCCGTCATGCTGGGCTGTACGGAGACCACCTTCTACACCATTGCCGTCTACTTCGGCGCTGCCGGGATCCGCAAGACCCGCTACACCATCCCCGCCGCCCTGACGGCGGATGTCACCGGCTTTCTGGCTGCGGCGTGGTGTGTCCGGCTCTTCTTCGGCGGCTGACGCCGCCGATCCACCGCCGCCCCAGAAAAGCTTGTCAATGTTTTAACTTGCTATTTTCTCCCGATTCCTGTATAATGGAAAGGAGTATATGATTCTGTGCGCCCCGGGTGTACAGATACACAATAGGGAAAAGGAGCGTTAATTTGACCAGTCGTAAAATCATCAACAGTAAACTGAAAGAAGCCGTGGATTCCGTGCTGCCCATCACCGTGATCGTGGCGGCGCTGTGTTTCTTCTTCCTGCCGGTGGGCAGCGGCCTGATGCTGGCCTTTCTGGTAGGCGCCGTGCTGCTGATCGTGGGCATGGGGCTGTTCACACTGGGCGCGGAGTTGTCCATGACCCAGATGGGCAACCTGATCGGCGCGAAAATGACCAAATCCCGCCGCCTGTGGCTGATCGTGGTGCTGGCCTTCCTGCTGGGTCTGGTCATCACCATTGCCGAGCCGGATCTGCAGGTACTGGCGCAGAACGTACCGGGCATTGACAAGACGGTGCTGATCCTGACCGTTTCCGCCGGCGTGGGCATTTTTCTCACCATCTGTATGCTGCGCATTCTGCTGGGTATCCCGCTGCGCCGTCTGCTGCTGCTCTTCTATGGCATCGTGTTCGCGCTGGCGGCGGCGTCTGATCCCAGCTTCCTGTCCGTGGCCTTTGACTCCGGCGGCGTCACCACCGGGCCCATGACGGTGCCTTTTATCATGGCGCTGGGCGTAGGCGTCGCCTCCATCCGAAGCGACGAAAACGCCAAATCCGACAGCTTCGGTCTGGTGGCGCTGTGCTCCATCGGCCCCATTCTGGCGGTGCTGATCCTGGGCTTTTTGTACCCGGAAACCACCGGCGCCGTCGTGGAGATGGAGGTGCACGACTTCGCCACCACCCTCTCGGTGGGACACGGGTATCTGGAGGAGCTGCCCGCCATGCTGGGTGAGGTGGCCATCGCGCTGCTGCCCATCTGCGTGTTCTTCCTGCTGTTCCAGATCTTCTCCCTGAAGCTGCGCAAGCTCCCCCTGCTGCGGATCCTTATCGGCGTAGGCTATACATATGTGGGACTGGTGTTGTTCCTCACCGGCGTCAACGTGGGCTTCTCCTCGCTGGGCTATGTGCTGGGCGGCGTCATTGTGGACAAGGGGCTGGCACTGCTGCTGGTCCCGCTGGCCGCGCTGATGGGTTGGTTCATCATCAACGCTGAACCGGCCGTCCACGTGCTGAATAAGCAGGTGGAGGAGCTGAGCGCCGGTGCTATCTCCTCCCGCGCCATGGGCATGAGCCTGTCCATCGCCATCGCCGCCGCCATGGGACTTGCCATGGTGCGCGTGCTCACCGGCATCTCCATTCTCTGGTTCGTGGTGCCGGGCTATGGCATCGCACTGGCACTGTCCTTCTTTGTCCCCAGCACCTTCACCGCCATCGCTTTCGACTCCGGCGGCGTGGCCTCCGGCCCCCTGACCGCCACCTTCATGCTGCCCTTTGCCATGGGTGCCACCACGGCGCTGGGCGGCAACGTGATGACGGACGCCTTCGGTCTGGTGGCCATGGTGGCCATGATGCCCCTGATCACCGTACAGGTAATGGGTGCCATTTACGTGGTCAAATCCAGCCGGGTCAAGACCCAGGAGGCCGCGCCGGTCTTTGCCGACGAGGGCGTCATCGAACTGTGGGAGGTGGCCTGATATGGAGCTTTATTATCTGATGAGCATTACCGACCGTGATCGGGCGGAGGACATGGCGGCTCTCTACTGTGACAGCGGTCTGAATCTGGTGACCACCATGATGGGACGGGGCACCGCCACGCCCCAGCAGCTGGCGCTGTACGGCCTGTCCCGCACGGAAAAAGCGGTGATCGGCGCCGTGGTGGGCACCGACAGCATGAAGCAGCTGTTCCGCGCCGCCAAACGCAGGCTGTTTATCGACATTCCCGGCAACGGCCTGATGCTGGCCGTGCCCCTGAAAAGCGTCAGCAGCGGCCGGACGCTGGCCTATCTGACAGACGGCGGCAAGACCGCAAGCGGAGGTGTACCGACAATGAATTTTGATCATGAGCTGATCGTAGTGATCCTGAACGAAGGCCATTCCGACATGGTGATGGACGCGGCGCGCAGCGCCGGTGCCGGCGGCGGCACTGTGCTCCATGCCAAGGGCACCGGCGCCATCGGTGCGGAGCGCTTCTTCGGCGTCTCGCTGGCCAACGAGAAAGACGTGATCTACATCGTGGCCGGCAGCCGGGAAAAGGCCGCCATCATGAATGCCATCAACCGGGACGCCGGCCCCTCCACCAAGGCGGGCGCCATCAGCTTCTCCCTGCCGGTGTCCGACGTGGCCGGTCTGCGCAAGCTGGACGATGAATAAAGCCCCCGGCACAAAATATGAAATAAACCACGAGACCGGCAATGCCGGTCTCGTGGTTTATTTCATGGGGCAGTTCCGCAGGATCTCTCTTGCCGCCGTCTCATAGCTAGCGATGTCGCCCGCCTTGCGGATGGCCTTCAGGGGACGCTCCACCCCCTCATAGCGTTCATTGAGATAGTTCCACAGCTCCCGCATCCGGTGCAGCACCGGCGCACTGCCGCTGAGCCGCAGGCGATAGCCCTCCATCAGCTGGTCATGCAGCGCTTCCAGCTCCTGCCGGGAAGCCGCCGCGCCGCCCCGCAGCCGCCGTCCCAGCGCCGGATCGGCCATCAGCCCCCGCCCCGTCATCACCGTATCTGTCCGGGGGTATCGCTCATGAAACGCCGCCACATCCGCCGCCGTGAACAGATCACCGTTATACGCCAGCTGCCCCGGATAGACCGCCAGCGCCCGGTCAAAGGCGTCCCGGTGGACAGCGCCCTTGTAAAACTCCTTCTGGATCCGGGGGTGCACGATCAGCTCGTGGATGGGATAGCGGCTGTACAGTGCCAACAGCGCCTCCCACTCCGCCGGGTCGTTCTTTCCGATGCGGGTCTTGATGGATACCCGCATATCCGGCAGCGCGTCGAAGATCCCGTCCAGACAGCGTTCCAGCTCCTCCGGATAAGCCAGCAGCCCTGAACCCTTGCGCTTGGCCGTCACCGTTCCCGAGGGACAGCCCAGATTGAAGTTGACCTCTTCATAGCCCAGCGTCTGCAGTTTCCGCGCCGCCCAGATGAAGTGCTCGCTCCGGTTGGTCAGCAGCTGGGGCACGGTGTCCGACTCCCCCGGTATCTCATCCAGCTCCCTGCGCTGGAAGCACAAATTGGCGTTGGGCGACAGAAACGGCGTAAAATACTTGTCCACACCGCCGAAGATCTCCCGGTGCGCCTGCCGCCACAGGCAGGTAGTCAGCCCCTCCATAGGCGCGGCATACAGCGTTATATCAACCACTCGGCACTCCTCCTTCATTTTTCCTATCATAGCCGATATTTGTCCCCTTGGCAACTCCCCACATCTGAAAAAATCCCCCATACTGACGTATGGGGGATTTTTTCAGATTCAGACCGGCTCCTTTATCCTGCAAATATTGTCCAGATCAGCTTGCTGACCACGTGCAGCAGCGCGTGG
This sequence comes from uncultured Oscillospiraceae bacterium, assembly GCA_934573945.1. GTDB lineage: Bacteria > Bacillota > Clostridia > Oscillospirales > Oscillospiraceae > Vescimonas. The sequence goes on from CAKTMQ010000001.1 coordinate 29,297, forward strand.
CTGAGCATGGCGTACTGAATACCATACCTGCGGTACAGCCGCCCGAACACCAGGCCAAGGCCGCCGTTCAGCAGGAAACACCGCACCAGCAGCAGAGGCGTCAGCGTGCCGAATACGCCCACCGTGGTGGGCAGATGCCCCGCCGCGAACAGCAGCGCCGCCAGCACATTGGCCGCTATGATAACGCCGGTGGGCGCCGTCTCCCGGTGGTGGAAAAACAGCTTCCACCCCAGAAAGGCCAGCAGGCTCATGAGGAACAGCCGCATGAGGATCTCCTCCACCACGCCGCCGTACAGGATGGCGGACGACCAGCCCCATGCCGTCAGGCCTGCCGCTGCGGCCTCCCGCACCGTGTCGCCGGGCAGCCACGCGCCGAATGTCCAGTAGTCCAGGCTGAACAGCACGCCCAGCGGAACGGATACCGCCAGCGTCCGCAGCAGCGGCGTTTTCTCCAGCCGCAGGGGGCGCATCAGCCCCAGCTTCTCCGCCAGCAGATACCCGAAGAAGCCGCACACGGCGGCATAAACCACCGTCTGCATCGTACCGACGGCCAGCAGCGCCCTGGTGCTGCCCAGCTGCGTCGTCAACGCCGCCACTGTCTCCTCGTCGTACAGCCCCAGCTGATAGCGGAGCACCAGATAACCCGCCGCCGCGGCCAGAGGTAGCAGCGCCAGTGTGAAGCGCAGGGCGCTGCTGCGCCCGGTCAGAAAGTGCTTCATGCCCCGTCACCCCCGATCGTCTCCACGCAGAAGCCACGATACCCGCAGCAGGTACAGGTCAGCTTCCGGGCTGAGGGGGTGTGCCGGGCAAAGAACGCCTCCTTCAGCGCCGGACGGAACACCGTGTGGCACTGGGGGCAGAGATAGGCCACCCGCCGGAAATAGTACCGGCTGACCCCGATGCCGAAGGGTACCGACAGCAGCAGATACACCACAAACGGCCACCAGATACCGGTGACGATCCACAGCACGATACCCGTTACCTCCAGCAGCGACATGGGGATGCCCGCTGCAATCATGGTGGCGTGCACCCGTCTCAGTTGTGCGCGTCGCTCCATCAGATACGCTATGTCGCCGATGGATTCCACAGAGAAGTCCGACTTCTGTTTCACCTGGCGGCGCAGTTCCTCCAGCTTTTCCAGCCGGGACTGGCTCCGGGTTAGCTCCTGCCGCAGCGCCTGTTCCTGCTGTTCCAGCAGCAGCTCCACTACCCGCCCCGGCTCCTCCTCTGCCAGCAGCTGAGCAATGGCGTCGATGGGAAGCCCCATATCACGCAGAAAGCAGATGATCCGCAGCCGCCGCAGATCGTCGTCGGTATACAGCCGCCGCCCACCCTCAGACAGCTCACTGGGGATCAGGATGCCCCGGGTGTCGTAGTACTGCACCGTCCGCACGGTAACGCCGCACAGCTTGGCCAACTCTCCCGTGGTGTATTTGGACATAGCGTCTCACCTCCTTACAAGCTGCATGATAGCATATGACGCAGCGTCACGAGCAATACCCTACCCGGCGTAATGCCCTGTTTTTTCGTGGTCTTTTCAAAAAAACGGGAGGCAGACGGCAAAAGCCTCTGCCTCCCGGCTCCGTTATTCCCCCGGCGCGTCCACATACCGGCAGGCCGCCAGCCCCGCCACCGCGCCGTCGCCCACGGCGGTGGTCAGCTGCCGCACCGTTTTGACCCGGCCATCTCCGGCGGCGAACACACCGCTGCAGCTGGCAGCGGTATCCTCCCCGGCAGCGTAATAGCCGCCGTGGGTCTCCACCAGCTCCGCAAAGGGGGCGCTCTGGGGCGCCTGCCCCACCGCGATGAACAGCCCCGCCACCGGCAGTTCCTTCGTCCGACCGGTATCGGTATCCCGCACCGTGATCCCGTTCAGAACGCCGCCGGACTGATGCAGCGTCTCCACCGTGTGGCTGCGGAGAATGCGGATGTTCTCCCGCGCCTCCGCCTGATGCACCAGCCGTGCCTCACCCCGGAAGATCTCCCGGCGGTGGAGCAGCGTCACGCTGCGGCAGCTGTTGGCCAGAAACAGGGCATCCTGCAGCGCGGTATCGCCGCCGCCCACCACGGCCACATCCTGTCCGGCGTAGAACGCGCCGTCGCATACGGCGCAGTAGGAAACGCCGCAGCCCACCAGCGCCGCCTCATCCGGCAGACCCAGCGGCCGATGGATCGCGCCGGTAGCCAGCACCACGGCCTTGCTGCGGTATGTTCCGCCGCCGCACCGGACGGCAAATCCGCCGTTCTCCCGAGCAAGACCCTCTGCCTCGTCCCACAGCAGCGCTACACCCAATGCCTCCGCCTGTTCCGTCAGCTGTTGGGCAAAGTCCGCACCGGTCATAGCCGGCAGACCGGGATAGTTCTCCACCAGCGGCGCATATACGATCTGCCCGCCGGTGTTCTCCCGCTCCACCACCGCCACAGTCTTACCGGCACGGGCGGCATACAGCGCCGCCGTCAGTCCGGCGGGGCCGCCGCCGATCACCAGAATGTCATACATGGCCGTCTCTCCTTCTCCGTCATTTCCGGCACGGCGGCCAATGGCCGGCGTGCCGCTTTTTACCTGAGTCAACAGACTTTCCGGGCAAAACATCGCCCCGCAGGGCGATATTTTGCCCGGAAAGGGTCTCATAATACGGGTTTCCACACCCCATTAAGGGGTGCTTTTTCCCCTTAAAAGCGGGTTTTTTACCCCTTATGACCGGCGATGAACCGCCGCACGGCGGCCAGACCGGTATACTTCTCCTCCGTGTCACCCACCACCAGTGTGGGTGCCTGCCGGATACCCAGTCGGGCGACCTCCTGGCCGTTCTCCTCCGCCAGCAACACCTCAAAGGGGATGCGGGCATCCTGCAGCAGTTTTTCCGCCTGCCGGCAATTGGGGCAGGTACGGGTGGCAAACAGCTTCACCCCGCCGGAGCCGCTGCTCTCCACCGTTACCGGCGCCGCAGCCGTCTGCGTCTGACACTCCTTTTCCGGTGTTCCCTCTGTCTGCGGCCGGTTTTCCGTCTGCGAGGCGCTCTCCGGATGCAGTACGCCCGCGTGGGTCAGGTGGGAGTGGCCGATGTCGTAGACCTTCCGATCCCGGAATTCCTGCGCCTTGCCGTCGTTCCAGTTCTGCACCGGGCGGTAGTAGCCGGTGATGCGGCTGTAGACCTCCGTCCGCTCGCCGCACAGGGGGCACACCGCCACCTCACCGGACAGGTACCCGTGGTTTTTGCACACGGAATAGGTGGGCGAGAGGGTGTAATAGGGCAGCTTATAATGCTCTGCGATCTTCCGCACCAGCTGGGCGGCCGCCTGCCAATCCGGCAGCTTCTCCCCCAGGAAGGCGTGGAACACCGTGCCGGAGGTATACAGTGTCTGCAGCTCATCCTGCACATCCAGCGCCGAAAAGATGTCCTCCGTGTACCCTACCGGCAGATGACTGGAGTTGGTATAGTAGGGGGTGCCGTTCTCGTTGGCGGTGATAATGTCGGGATACTGCTCCTTGTCGTGCTTGGCAAAGCGGTAGGTGGTGGATTCCGCCGGTGTGGCCTCCAGATTGTAGAGGTCGCCGTACTGCTCCTGATAGTCGCTCAACCGCTCCCGCATATGGTTGAGCACATCCTTGGCAAACTGCTGGGTCGCAGGATGGGTCAGATCCTGCCGCAGCCATTTGGCGTTCAGTCCCACCTCGTTCATGCCGATCAGGCCGATGGTGGAAAAATGGTTGTCAAAGCTGCCCAGATACCGTCTGGTATAGGGATACAGTCCCGCGTTGAGCAGCTTGGTGATGACGGTGCGCTTGGTTTTGAGAGAGCGGGCGGCCACGTCCATCAGATGATCCAGTCGGGCGTAGAAGTCCGCTTCATCACTGGCCAGATAGGCGATGCGGGGCAGGTTGATGGTCACCACGCCCACCGAGCCGGTGGACTCGCCGGAGCCGAAGAAGCCGCCGGACTTTTTCCGCAGCTCCCGCAGATCCAGCCGCAGGCGGCAGCACATGGAGCGCACGTCGCTGGGCTCCATATCGGAGTTGATGTAGTTGGAAAAATAGGGGGTGCCGTACTTGGCGGTCATCTCAAAGAGCAGCCGGTTATTCTCCGTGTCGCTCCAGTCGAAGTTCCGGGTGATGGAATAGGTGGGGATGGGGTACTGAAAGCCCCGTCCGTTGGCATCGCCCTCGATCATGATCTCGATGAAGGCTTTGTTGACCATATCCATCTCCCGCTGACAGTCGCCATAGGTGAAGTCCTGCTCCCGGCCGCCTACGATAGCGGGCAGATCCCGCAGGTCGGCGGGCACCGTCCAGTCCAGCGTGATATTGCTGAAGGGCGCCTGTGTGCCCCAGCGGGAGGGGGTGTTGACCCCGTAGACAAAGGACTGGACGCACTGCTTGACCTCCTTCTGGGTCAGGCCGTCCGTCCTGACGAAGGGTGCCAGATAGGTGTCGAAGGAGGAAAACGCCTGTGCGCCCGCCCACTCGTTCTGCATAATGCCCAGAAAGTTCACCATCTGATTGCACAGTGTGGACAGATGGGTGGCCGGCGCGGAGGTGATCTTGCCGGGCACGCCGCCCAGTCCCACCTGGATCAACTGCTTCAGGCTCCATCCGGCGCAGTAGCCGGTGAGCATACTCAGGTCGTGCAGGTGCAGCGCGGCGCTGCGGTGCGCCTGCGCCACCTCCGCGTCGTAGATCTCGCTGAGCCAGTAGTTGGCGGTAATGGCGCCGGAATTGGACAGGATCAGCCCGCCCACCGAGTAGGTGACGGTGGAATTCTCCTTAACGCGCCAGTCGTTGATCTGGAGGTAGTTGTCCACCAGCTCTTTATAGTTCAGCAGCGTGCTGCCCACATTGCGCACCTTTTCCCGCTGCTTGCGGTAGAGGATATAGGCCTTGGCCACGTCGGCGTAGCCAGCCTCGCTGAGTACCTGCTCCACACAGTCCTGAATGTCCTCCACTGCCACCAGCTCGTCTCTGATCTTCGGTTCAAAGGCCGCCGTCACCCGCAGCGCCAGCATATCCATGATGCTGGGATGGTACTGCTTTCCCATGGCGTCAAATGCCTTGGTGATCGCCGCGCTGATCTTGGCGATGTCGAATTCCGCGACCGTTCCGTCACGTTTTGTTACCCGGTACATGATGCCCCTCCTTGTGTATGTCACGCCCTTGCGGGCGAAATGAAAATGAGATGTGGCACACAGCCACATCTCAAAGTATACCATATATACCGGGGGTGTCAAGCAAAATTCCCATATATAGTGTGAAATTTTTCATCATTCCCACAAGATGTTGTTCACACACCCCGCAGCGCCACACTCGGTATCCAAGGCTGCACCAGTTCTGCCCACCGCTCCAGCTGCGCCTTCTCCGGCGGATGCAGCTCCCTGCAGGGCACCGTGTCCCGCTGCACAAAGCACTGGATGAAGTACCGCCGCGCCCCGGCCAGCCAGCGGCCGATGTCCCGGAAGGACTGGTCGTCGTGCAGCTCCGCCACCGCCGTGGTGCGGAACTCATAGTCCACCGCTCCCCCCAGCAGAAAGGCGGCGCTCTCCACCACCGGCGCCGGGTCGAAGTCCGGCAGACCCACGGTGTCGGCGTACCGGGCGGGGCTGTTCTTCACGTCCATGGCCACGTAGTCCACCAGCCCCGCAGCCACAACCTGCCGCAGTGCCTCCGGATGGCAGCCGTTGGTGTCCAATTTCACCTGATACCCCAACGCCCGGATCCGCGCCAGCAGCTCCGGCAGCTCAGGCCGCAGCAGCGGCTCGCCGCCGGTCACGGCCACGCCGTCCAGCAGCCCCCGCCGCTTTTCCAGAAAGGCCAGCAGCTGCCCGTCGTCCAGCAGCGGCGGCACCGCCGCCCCCACCAGCTCCGCGTTGTGGCAGTAGGGGCAGCGGAGACCGCAGCCCGCCAGAAACACCGTGCAGGCCACCCTGCCGGGGAAATCCAGCAGCGTCATCTTCTGCAAGCCGTAAATATCCATGCGACTCTCCCCTCTCCCGGCGTCGTCTCCTGTGCGGCAGCCTTACGGCTGCACGCCCAGATCCCGCGCCACTTTGGTAATGAAATCCTGCACGTTGGTGACCATGGTGGTGGCGCTGAGACTGCCCCGATCCCGCAGCTTGTTTACCACAAATTCCTCCGCATCCACCGCGTAGAGGTACACCGGCCGCACCGTGCCGTCCGGCAGCACCCGGAAAGAGGGCGTCATATTGCCGGTGGCAATGGTGTGGAGCATGGTGGCCAGACAGATCACTGTGGTGGCGCTGCGGACGATGTTCCGCATGGCCGCGGCGCCCTGATAGGCATCGGCATACACCTCCGGCAGAGGCCCGTCGTCCCGGATGGAGCCGGTGAGCACAAAGGGCACCTTGTGCTTCACGCAGCTGTACATGATGCCGTTGTCGATGTGATAGTCCTCCATAAACTGCGGAATGGAGCCGCTGCGGCGCACGCGGTTGAGCACATCCAGATGGTGGTAATGCCCGTTGGGCTGGGAGCGCTGGGTATAGATGTCCTGTCCCAGCGCCGTGTGGAGCAATGCCGCCTCCAGATCGTGGGTGGCCAGTGCGTTGCCTGCCAGCAGGCCGTGGCAGTAACCGCTCCCGATCATGGCCTCCATAGCGGCACGGGCACCGGCGTCAAAAGCAAAGGCCGGTCCCATGACCCACACAATGCGGCCATGCTCACGCTCGTAGCGCAGCAGCGCCGCCAGGTCGTCGTAGTCCTTGGCGTAGGAGGTCTCCCGGCTGCGCCCCTGCCGGAAGGCAAAACGGTCGCCCGCTGTCTCCTCCCCGACGGCAAAGCCGTCGTAGTGGACGTAGATGCCCTCCTCGCACCGCTCAGTGCGCCCCAGGATCACCCGGTCACCGGCGCGCAGATGGCGGCTCTCCACCACGCGGAGGCTGCCGCCCTCACCGACGACCACGCAGCCGTCCATGCGGCTCTCCTCCGCCAGACGCCACCGGCCATCCAGCTTGAAATACTCCGGATACATGGAGGTGCCGTGAAAATGCTCCGGCGCTACGCCGTCGCGCTCCACCCGCTGCCACCGGGCGTCCGGTGCGCCGGCAAAGCGGGGGCTGGCAGTGTCGGGGTGGTGATACGCCGGCAGTGCAAATGATGTGGTCTTGTTTTCCATTCTTCCTTTTCCCTTTCTATACTTCCTTTTTCCTTCCGTATATGCCCTTCCGGGCGTGCAGAAACGTCTGCCGCGAAGAGACCTCCGCGGCAGACGCCGGCAGATATGATCAGCCCCACAGAGTGGTCAGCATGGGGATCACCTGTTTCTTGCGGGACATGACGCCCGGCAGGAACACGGTATTGTCCTTTGGCTCCACGGCGAAGGCGTTGCGGATGGCGTCGTCGCTGCCGACAAACAGCAGCTGCGTGCCCTCCTGCAGCACGTCCGTCAGCATCAGGATCACCATATCGTAGTTATGCTCCCGCTGCGCGGCGCGCATGGCCTTCAGCAGCTCCTCCTTGCGCTCCATCAGGTGGGCGGAGTCGATGCAGGTGACCTGTCCCACGCCCAGATTCTGCTCCGCGATGTGGAACTCCTTGAAGTCGCTTCCCAGCAGCTCCGCCGCCGTTTTGCCGTCCACCGCGCCGGCGGCGAACAGCTCCCGCCCCAGCTCCTCCAGCGAGACGTGGGCGATACGCGCCAGACGCTCCGCCATGGCGATGTCACGGGGCGTGCAGGTGGGGGATTTGAACATGACCGTATCAGACAGGATGGCCGAGGCCATCAGTCCCGCCATGTGGGGCGAGGGCATCACGCCGTGCTCCTGATACATGGAGGTGATGATGGTGTTGGTGCTGCCCACCGCCTCGTTGCGCACGGTGATGGGCTGCCGGGTCTGGATGTCCGCCAGGCGGTGGTGATCCACGATGGCCAGGATCTCCGCCTGCTCGATGCCGGGCACCGTCTGCGCCAGCTCGTTATGATCCACCAGCACCACCTGCTTGCGGCGGGGACGGAGCAGATGGTAGCGCGACAGGGTGCCCACCACTTTTTCCTCCTCGTCCAGCACCGGGTAGCAGCGGTAGCGGCTCTTCAAGACCACCTCGCGGACGTCGTCGATGTAGTCGTCCAGATGGAAGCAGATCAGGTTCCCCGTGGCGCAGGGGCGGGAAATGGGGATGGCCTGATAGATCAGACGGTGCACGCGGCTGGCGTCAAAGGGCGTGGAGATGACGCAGGTGCTGCCGACGTTCTCCAGCCACGCCGGATCCACATCCGTCTGGCACAGGATCAGGCAGGATACCTGCATATCCAGCGCCCGCCGGATCATATCCGGCTGGCTGCCGCACAGCACGATGCTGTCAGAGCTGTCAAACAGCAGGTTCTCGCAGCTCTGGGGCAGGGCGATAGATACGCTGCCCGACAGGGTGTCCACCAGATTGCCGCCTTCGCCCACGATCCGTCCCTCGATAACACTCAGCAGGTTGAACATGGGCACCTCCTCCACCACCGGGTTGGCGATGGTGTTAAGGCTGAAGGTAGCGATGTCACCGGCGGAGAGCATACCGTACAGCGTGCCGTCCTCGTTGGTCACCGGGATCGCGGAGATCTTCTGGCTGCGCATCAGCCGCCATGCCCGATCCATGGTCACCGAGGCATCCAGGCAGGGCGGTCTGTCGAAGTCCAGATCCTGCACCTGAGTGCGCACATTCTGAATGAACCGGGGCTGTTTGAAATTGAAGCGTTTGAGCATCCGGTTGGTCTCATCGCTGATGGTGCCCATATGTACTGCCACGTACTCCTTCTCACCCAGCGCATTTCTCAGCGCCGCGTAGGACATGGCCGCTACGATGGAATCCGTATCCGGGTTGCGATGGCCGGTCACATAGATCTCGTTCATGCCTTTGTACTCCTTTTACAAAAGATCTTCTTCATGGTGCCTATTATAGAGCAGCAGGGGGCGTTGGTCAATGGGCTTGATTTACAGAAAGATCCATGTTATCATAAAAAATAAGTAAAAAAACATACAGAGACGAGGGAGATATGTACCACAATCACCACCTTCATGAAACACGACATCTGAAAGAGGCCAATCTGCTTCAGGAGGAAAAATACCGTCACCTGACCACCGAGCCGGTGGGTCGGCTGGTGTGTGAGCTGGCGGTGCCCACCATCATCTCCATGCTGGTCACTGCCGCCTACAACCTGGCGGATACGTTCTTTGTCGGATTGATGCGCTCCAACGCCGCCACAGGCGCCGTGGGCGTTGTTTTTTCACTGATGGCCATCATCCAGGCCACCGGTTTTTTCTTCGGTCAGGGCAGCGGCAACTACATCTCCCGTCAGCTGGGACGCCATGAGACGGAGGACGCCGAGGCCATGGCCATCACCGCCGTCACGCTGGCCTTCGGCACGGGACTGGTGCTGCTGATCCTGGGGCAGATCTTCCTGCGCCCGCTGGCGCTGCTGCTGGGCTCCACCGACACCATCCTCCCCTATGCCTGCGACTATCTGCGGATCATTCTGCTGGGCGCCCCCTATATGACCGCTTCCTTCGTGCTGAACAATCAGCTGCGCTTTCAGGGCAGTGCCGTGTACAGCATGATCGGCATCGTGGCCGGTGCCGTGATCAACGTGGGGCTGGATCCCCTGCTGATCTTTACCTTCAACATGGGCATCCGCGGCGCGGCGCTGGCCACTATCATCGGCCAGCTGTGCTCCTTCGGGCTGCTGCTGTTCGGCTGCACCCGGGGCGGCAACCTGCGGCTCCATCCCAGCAAGATCCGCTTTACCCGCCATATCTTCCGGGAGATCCTGCGGGGCGGCTTCCCCAGCCTGTGCCGCCAGAGCCTGATGGCGGTGTCCACCATCTGCCTGAATGTGGCCTCCGGCCTGTACGGCGACGCGGCCATTGCCGCCATGAGCGTGGTGAGCCGCGTCATGACCATGGCCAACTCCGCCCTCATCGGCTTCGGACAGGGCTTCCAGCCGGTGTGCGGCTTCAACTACGGCGCCCGGCTCTATGACCGGGTGCGGGAAGGCTTCCGCTTCTGCGTCAAGTGGGGCACTATTTTTCTGGTGGCGGCCTCGGTGGCAGGCTGGTTCTTTGCGCCCCAGCTCGTGGCCATCTTCCGCAACGACCCGGAGGTGGTGGCCTTCGGCAGCCGCGCCATGCGCTGCCAGTGCGCCACCTTCCCGCTGGCGGCCTACGCACTGATGAGCAACATGATGACCCAGACCATGGGCAAAACGCTGCCGGCCACCATTCTGGCCGCGGCACGGCAGGGACTGTTCTTCATTCCCGCCGTGATGCTGCTGCCGCTGTGGCTGGATCAGTGGGGCGTACAGCTGGCGCAGTCCGTGGCAGACGTGCTGTCCTTTGCCCTGACGCTGGTGATGATGCGCCGGGTATTTCTCCATCTGCAGGAGGAGGAGCACGCCTCCATGCTGCTGCGGCACCAGCAGCAGCAGCCGATCCACACCGTCATTCCTCCGGAACACGGTGAAACCGACTGATTTTCCCCTTTACAGGGAACATTTTTCCGGATATAATAGATTAGTTACTGAATTCTGCCGATAAAGGAGACTTACACATATGGCCGTGATCGAATACGACGAGTATAAACAGAAGCTGCTGGCGCTGGAGCCCACGCTGGGCGAGCTGGAAAAGGCATTGGGTATCCCCAAGGCGCGGGAGGAGCTGGCCGCTCTCCAGAAGGAGACGGAGCAGGACGGCTTCTGGAACGATCTGGAGCGCAGCCAGAAGGTGAGCCAGCAGATCAAGCGTCTGGAGAATAAGATCAGAAAGCATGACAAGCTGGTGTCCGAGTGGGAGGATACCCTGACCCTGTGCGAGATGGCGCAGGAGGAGGATGACCCCTCCCAGCTGGAGGACGTGACCTCCGGCTACGAGACGCTGGAAAAGGAGATCAGTGAGCGCCGTCTGGCGGCGCTGCTGTCCGGCGAATACGACGCCAACAACGCCATCCTCACCTTCCATGCCGGCGCAGGCGGCACCGAGGCGCAGGACTGGACGGAGATGCTGTACCGTATGTACACCCGCTGGGCGGAGCGCCACGGCTATACCTACCAGCTGATGGACTACGAGGCCGGTGAAGAAGCGGGCATCAAGTCCGCCACCATCCTCATTGAGGGTGAGAACGCCTACGGTTACCTGAAGAGCGAGAACGGCGTCCACCGGCTGGTGCGCGTCAGCCCCTTCGATGCCAACGCCCGCCGTCAGACCAGCTTTGCCGCGCTGGAGGTCATGCCGGAGCTGGCTGACGACAGCGAGATCGAGATCCGTCCCGACGAGATCGAGATGCAGGCCTGCCGCTCCTCCGGCGCAGGCGGCCAGCACATCAACAAGACCTCCTCCGCCGTCCGTCTGACCCACCTGCCCACCGGCATCGTGGTGTTCTGCCAGACGGAGCGCAGCCAGTTCCAGAACCGGGACAATGCCATGAAGATGCTCAAAGCCAAGCTGGCGGAGCTGAAGGTGCAGCAGCACGCGGAGAAGATCAGCGACATCAAGGGCGTGCAGATGAAGATCGAATGGGGCAGCCAGATCCGCTCCTACGTGTTCATGCCCTACACCCTGGCCAAGGACACCCGCACCGGCTACGAGATGGGCAACATTCAGGCGGTGATGGACGGCGACATCGACGGCTTTATCAACGCCTATCTGACCGCCGCCGCCAACGGTGAGCTGAAGTAAAAACAAGCATAAAAATGCGCTGTGCGAAGTCGGCCTTCGCACAGCGCATTTTTTATATCCGGTGCACGCCCGCTTCCGTTACGATCAGGTCAAAGCGCTTGTCGTGCGCCTCCATCGGCACCTCCTCCGCCATCAGCCGCTCCCGGCACAGCAGCGCTGCCGCGCCGTGGTAGCGGTCGAAGAAACGGTCATAGTAGCCGCCGCCCTGTCCCAGCCGGTTGCCCTGCCGGTCGCAGGAGACACAGGGCGTCACCACAAGGTCGACGTCCGCCGCCGTCAGCAGCCCGCAGCTGTCCACCGGCTCCAGAATACCGTAGGCGCCCGGTGCCAGCTGCTCCAGCGTCTCCACGCGGCACAGCGCCATGGAGTGCTCCGCGCCGCAGCGGGGCAGGCACAGCGTCTTGCCCCGGTTCAGCACATCCTGCAGCAGCGGCAGCGTGTCGATCTCCCGATAGGTGCCCACATAGGCAAACACCGTGTGTGCCGTCTCGTATTCCGGCAGGGACATGACCTGCCGACAGATGGCCGCCGCGCTGCTGTCCCGGTACGTCTGGGGCAGGATCCGCTCCATGGTGCGTATCTTCTGCCGCAGCGCCCGCTTCTGCTCCGCCGTCGTCTGTGTCTGCTGTGCCCGTTCCGCCTTCTGGTGCCGGGCGATCTCCATCATCTTCTCGTACATCTCGTCGCCCACACACTTGCGGGCATACTGGCACCACTGCACGCAGCTGAGCGTGTCGTTGTAGGCCACAAAGCCGCACTTATCGCACGTCACCTGGGTGTCGGTGGAGAATATCTCGATGGTATTGCCGCACACCGGACAGATCTTCTCCCGGATGGTGGGCGTGCGGGGCTTTCCCTGGCAGCCGTCCATGATCATGGTCTGTTCCTCCTGCTTCAGTATAGGGGTCTCCGGGCGGTCTGTCCGTCCGGAAAGAGATCCTGTTCCGTCATAGTATGCCCCTTTTCCAGCACGGTAAACTGCTGCTCCCAGCGGCCGGACACCAGATTTTCCAGCACGCGGTTGCTGCCGCTCACGTAATCCAGATCACACCGGATCAGATCGGCACACCGCTGCATCTCCGCCACGAAGTCCTCGTCGTAGCAGTCGTACACACCGGTGTCGATCATGTCGGCGTGGTGGTAGCCCTCCATGAAGCCGCCGAAAATGGACGTACCGATCTCCATGCCATAGCGGCGGCAGATCTCGTCCTTGAAGGCTGCCACGGAGTGTTCTCCCCGGTCGCAGTCCCGGAAGTAGATGTGCCCCGGCTGCTTGGCGTCGGGGTGCAGCGTGTCGTCCGTCTGGAGCATCATGGTCACGCAGTCGTCCATCCGGGGCAGCACCGTGCGGCAGGCCAGCGTCACGCCCTCCCACACACCGCCGCAGCCGCACACGCAGGAGAGCACGGTGGTGATGTTTTCCGGCAGCGCCGCCATGGTATGCAGCAGCGTCTCGTGCATCACCGCCGGTTCCTTGTGGTTCTCCCAGCTCAGCTCACGCACCGGAAAGTCCGTGCCCATCTTCCGCTGTGCCGCGTCCAGATGACGGCGCACCGAGGTGCAGCACAGGATCAGCGTGTCCGTCTTGTCCACAGCCTTACGCCTCCTTGTAAATGGTGCAGGGGAGAGAAATCTCTCCCCTGCCGTCTTTTTTATGGTGTTATTTTGCCTTCCGCAGGAAGCCGAACCACATGGTAAAGCCCACAAACAGGCCGCCCAGAATGTTGCCCAGCGTCACGGGGATCATGTTGCCGGTGAAGTAGGTACCCCAGGTCAGGGCATTCAGGTCCAGGCCATACTCCGCAGCGGCGGCGGCATAGGCCGGTACGGTTTTGGCAAACAGACCCATGGTGCAGTAGGTCATGTCGGCGATGGAGTGGTTAAAGCCGCAGGTGACAAAGAACATCACCGGCGCCCACGCGCCCATAAACCGCCCCATGGTGTCCTTGGCGCCCAAGCTCAGCAGCACGCCGATGGTCACCAGTACGTTGCACAAAAAGCCCATGAAGAAAGCATTCTGGAACGGCATGGTCATCTTGCCCAGCGCCACCTTCATGGCATACACAGCCAGCGCGTTGCTGCCGGCGGACAGCCAGCCGAATTTGGCGCACAGCACCGCCACCAGCAGTGAACCGATGAAGTTGCCGATGTAGACGAACAGCCAGTCCTTCAGCATGGCGGCCACGCGCACCTTCTTCTCCAGCACGCTGATGAAGATCAGCGTATTGCCGGTGAACAGTTCCGCGCCGATCAGGATCACCATGCCCAGGCCGAAAGCGAACAGCAGTCCGGAGATGGCCCGGATGGTGCTGTTATTGTCCAGGCCGTAGCTGGCCATGTTGGTCACGCAGGAGGGGAAGGCGATCAGCATACCGGCCAGCACGCCCAGCAGCAGCATTTTGCTGACGGGCAGGCTGCTCTTCTTTACGCCGGCCTCGGCGTAGTTGGCCGCGATCTCGGCAGGAGCAAACAGATTCATTGTCAGCCCTCCTTACGCCAGCGTGCGCTCGGCGGCCTCCACCACATGACCGATCAGCACGGAGGTGGTCACAGCGCCCACGCCGCCGGGCACGGGGGTAATGGCCTCGACGATAGGCTCCACTTCAGCGAACACGGCGTCACCCGCCATGCCGCCCTTGCCCTTGGAGGTCACCTTGTCGGGATCCCAGTTCATGGACACGTCGATAACGATCTGGCCGGGACGGACATAGTCCTTGGTCAGGCTCTTCAGCACGCCGGCGGCGGACACCAGAATGTCAGCCTCGCGGGCCACAGCCTGCACGTCCTTGGTCTTGGTGTGGCACACGGTAACGGTGGCGTTCTTGCCCAGCAGCATCATGGCGGCGGGCTTGCCCACTACCAGAGAGCGGCCGATGACCACGGCCTTCTTGCCGGTGCAGTCGATGCCGTAGTAGTCCAGGATTTCCATGCAGGCCTGAGGGGTGCAGGGCGCGAAGCCCAGCTTCTTGCCCATGAACACACCGGCGTTGGACAGGTCGGTCATGGAGTCGATATCCTTGCAGGCGGCCAGATGGTTGCAGATCTCGTCCTGATCCGCCTTCAGGTGCTTGGGCAGGGGGCGGAACAGCAGACAGCCGTGGATGCTGTCGTCGGCGTTGATGGCCTCGATCCGGGCGATCAACGTCTCCTTGGTCACGTCCTCCGGCAGCACGAACTTCACCACATCCACGCCGATCAGCTCCGCACGGGAGGTAGCACCCTTCTCATAGGACAGATCCGAGGGATTCTCGCCGCAGCGGACGATGGCCAGCTTCGGCGTCAAGCCCTTTTCCTTCAGCGCCGCCACGCGCTGCTGCAGCTTCTCGTTCATGGCGGCGGTCACTTCTTTACCCAGTAATTGCTTTGCCATATTCTGCTCCTCCCTTATTTGAAAAAGCCGTCCTTGACGGTCTCAAAGATCGCGTCGGCCTTCCTGCCGTACACATCCAGCATAGTCAGGCACTTGGCGTTCATCTCCTCGGCCACGGTGCGGTTCTGCAGCGTCTTGGTGTTGATGAACACATTCAGGGACGCCGCCTGCAGGGCGGCCTTCACGATAGCGGCGCCACAGCCTGCGTCGGATACCGCCAGGCGGGAGCCCTTCGCCGCAAACACCTCGATGGCGTCGATGGCCTCACAGCACAGCTCCATGATGTGCATGGGCACCTGGCAGGCGGTGATGGTGGCCTCCTCCATGATACGGGGGCGCTCCGGGTCGTCCTTGGGGATGCCGTAGGCTTTGGCCAGCGGCACAAAGCCCTCCGCGTCGGCCGGTACCTGATCCAGCAGCTCCGTCTGGAGCGCGTCGCACTTCTTCTGCAGGGCGATGATCTCCGCCTCCACGTCGGCGTACTTCTTCTTGCCAACGGTCAGGGAGCCGACCATGTTGCCCAGCGCCGTGCCGATGGCGGCCACCAGCGCGGATGCGCCGCCGCCGCCGGGAGCAGGCTCATTGGAAGCCAGCACCGTGACAAACTCACGGCAGGATTTGGTGGTATAATCCATAGTTCTCTCCTCGTTTTTCAAATCAGTCTGTCAAAAAGAGCAGCTTGCTCTTCTCGCCGCCCGTCACATCGCCCACCGCGGCAAACAGCCGCAGCTCCTCCGCGTCTCCCATGGCCTGTGCCCAGCCTTCCGGCAGCCGGAAATACAGGTGCTCATGTCCATGCGCGGGCAGCTGCTGCGTCCGGCCATACAGCCGCACCGTCCGTTGTCCGTCGTCGCCGTAGATGACGATCTCCGGGCACAGCGGTGCATCGGTGTGGTTGCTGGCGATCAGCAGGATGTTCAGGCTCTCCCGCCGGGACAGTGTGGTGCGGGTGGGATCAAAATAGTCGATGGTGATGTCTCGCTTCATCCTACTACATGCTTCGATCTGTAAAAGCTCCGGCGGCTTGAAGCCGCCGGAGCTTTCTTGTGTTTAAGTATCCGAAAATAGCCTTATTGCGCCCTGAAAAGTCGTCAGACGCTTCTCCCGTAATCAGAACAGGCCGGAGACCTTGCCGGTCTCGGTATCCACGTCGATGCGGCGGTAGGCGGGGTTGGCCGCGGTGCCGGGCATCATGGAGATGGTACCGGCCATGGGGCACAGGAACTTGGCGCCGCCGTACTCCAGAATGTCGCGGACAGCCAGACGCCAGCCGGTGGGCACGCCCTTCTTGGTGGGATCGTCGGACAGGGACAGATGGGTCTTGACCATCATGGTGCAGTAGTCGGCGTACTTGGGATCGCTCTCGAAGCGCTTCGCCTTCTCCACCGCCAGAGGCGCCCAATCCACGCCGTCAGCGCCGTAGACCTCCTTGGCGATCAGCTCAACACGCTGACGCAGAGGCATATCCAGATCGTACAGGAACTTGACGTTCACCGGCTCCTCGCAGGCCTCCACAACGGTCTTGGCCAGCTCGATGGCGCCCTCGCCGCCGAAACGCCAGTGGTTGGACTCGGCGCAGCGGATACCCCGCTCCTGGCACAGCTTCTTGAGCAGCGCGATCTCCGCGTCGGTGTCGGTGTAGAAGCGGTTGATGCAGACCACCGGGTTGATACCGGACTTCTTGATGGTGTTCACATGGTGGAACAGGTTGCAGGTACCCTTCTCCAGCAGTTCCAGATTCTCCTCGGTGTACTCCTTGGGCAGGGGTGCGCCCGGGGTGACCTTCGGGCCGCCGCCGTGCATCTTCAGTGCGCGGACGGTCGCCACCAGCACGGAGACGTTGGGGGTCAGACCGCTGAGGCGGGTCTTGACGTTCCAGAACTTCTCAAAGCCGATGTCGGCGGCGAAGCCGGATTCGGTGACATGGTAGTCGAACAGCTTCAGCGCCAGCCGGTCGGCGATGACGGAGGACTGACCGATGGCGATGTTGGCAAAGGGGCCGGCGTGCACCAGCACAGGCTGATGCTCCACGGAGTAGCACATGGTGGGATTGATGGTATTGCGCATCCAGGCGGTCATGGCGCCGGCCACCTCCAGATCCTCGCAGGTGACAGGCTCGCCGCTGCGGGAATAGGCCACAACGATCTTGCCGATACGCTCACGCAGATCCTTCAGGTCGCGGGCGACAGCCAGAATGGCCATCAGCTCGGAGCCGACGGCAATGCCGAACTTGGACTCCATCATGAAGCCGTCCAGACGGCCGCCGATGCCGATGATGATGTTGCGCAGACCCTGGGCGCAGAAGTCCATGACCCAGCCCATCTCGATGCGCTTGGGGTCGATGTCCAGACGCTTCAGACCCTTGGCAGCCAGCCACTCGTCGTTGTTGTTGCGCTCATGCTGCATACGGGCGTTCAGCGCCACCATGGCCAGGTTGTGGGCGTTCATGATGTCGTTGATGTCGCCGGTCAGACCCAGAGAGAACTCGGTCATGGGCATCAGCAGGGCGTTGCCGCCGCCGGCAGCGGTACCCTTGACGTTCATGGTGGGGCCGCCGGAGGGCTGACGCAGGGCGCCGCCCACGTTCAGGCCCAGCTTGCCCAGGCCCTCGATCAGGCCCAGGGACACGGTGGACTTACCCTCGCCGAAGGGGGTGGGGGTGATGGCGGTGACTTCGATGAACTTGCCGTCGGGCTTATCCTTCAGGCGGTTCATGACCTTGATGAAGTCGATCTTGGGGGTCTTGCCGTAGGGGATGATCTCCTCCGGCAGCAGCCCCAGCTTCTCGCGGAAATACTCCACAGGAGGCAGCGCCTTTTCCGCCTCCTCGGCGATCTGCCAATCCTTGTAAATGGTAGGATCCAGCGTCACGCGACCGTTTTCATCTACATACTTGCCGTCTTTGAATTCGATTGCCATGGGGTTATCCTCCTTTTTATCCTCAGGCCATCCCTGGCCTGAAATCTCATAATGTCCTGCGGCGCCCTGCGCGCCGATGGTCACTGGGTGATATGTGCCGCCTGCCGCACCAGATCCGTGGCCTTGTCCCGCAGCATCTGCTGCCGCACAACGGTGACGAAGCCGTTGTCCAGATAGGGCTTGAGATCGGCGGCACTCATATGATTATCCGCGCAGATGCGCTCAAACGCGGCGTTCATCTCCTCGTCACTGACGGTCAGCCCCTCCAGCTCCGCGATTTTCTCCACCGCTTTCTGGGTGCGGAACGCCTCCTCGGCATCCGGCCGCATATCCTGCCGCAGCTTGGCCTCGTCGCTGCCGGTAAACTGGCAGTAGGCCTCCAGCGTCAGTCCCTTCTGCGCCAGCTGCGCCGTCAGTGTCTCCATCTGTGCCTCCACCATGCGATCCAGCTCCTCCTCGGTGGGCTTTTCCTCCACCGTGGCCGCCGCCTGGTGCATCAGCTGCCAGCGCAGCTCCTGCTCGGCACGCTCATCATAGTAATCCTGCAGCGCCTTGCCCACCATCTCGCGCATCTGTGCCATGGTGTCGCACTGTCCCACCTCTTTGGCAAAGGTGTCGTCCAGCTCGTAGGTACCGTGGGTGCGGATCTCGTGGATGTGGCAGCGGAATTCCGCCGCCTTGCCCGCCAGCTCCGGCGCATGGTACTCGGTGGGGAACGTGACCGTCACGGTCACATCGTCGCCGACGTTGGCGCCCACCAGCTGCTCCTCAAAGCCGGGGATAAACATCCCACTGCCCAGTGTCAGTGTCTGCTTCTCGGCGGTGCCGCCGGGAAACTGGACGCCCTCGGAGAAGCCGGCATAGTCCAGCACCAGCTCATCGCCCAGCGCCGCAGCGCGGCCGATGACCGGTACGATCTTGGGATTGGCCTGCAGCAGCCGTCCCAGCTGGCGCTCTATATCCCCGGCGGTGGCCGTGATGTGCTCCAGTGTGCCCTGCAGGTTCAGATAGGTAAAGCTCATGGTTTCTTAGTTCCTTTTCATCTCTTGTCGGATGGCGGAGATCAGAATATCTCCCGCCACCACGCGATCCTCCGCCGAAAATGCGGAGGCAAAATTGTCGGAGTACAGGATCTGGCTGGAGGGCGGGAATTCCTCGTCTCCGGCGTAGATCATGATCTGCATCCGGTAGCCGCCCAAAAATGTAAACTGATACCCGGCATCGCCGTGGGGCAGCTTCTCGCCGCCCATACGCTCGCAGGCGGCGGCAAAAGCGGCCACCTGGGTGCCGAAGGTAAAGGCCGCCCGGGTCAGGCAGCGTCCTGTGTAGGGCGCGATGTACAGCTCGCCCCAGGGCATCTCCCGGAAGGTCTTGTAGCTCAGTGACAGCGCCGCTTCCCTGCCCTCCAGCAGATACCGGAGCAAAAAGGTCTGACAGGGCAGGTTCGTCAGGGCGAATGCATCCTCCCGCGACGCCGTGATGGCGTAATCCGGCCAGGCGATGCGATAATCGACGCCCAGCAGCCGCAGGGTAAAGCAGCCGTTTTCAAAGGGAACGCCGCACCGCGCTGCCGCCTCCTCCGGCGACAGCGCCCTGAAAAGCGCCGCATAATGGGCAAACGGTACTTCTTCCTTGTTGTTCTGTATAGCCATGGTCACTCCTGTACGCTGGAGGGGAACAGCTCCTTATTGGTGTGGGGCAGGAAACAGGCCGCCACAAATTCCTCCATATAGCGCGGTTCGGTGGAAAGCTCCATATAGGTCATATTGGCTGCCAGCTCATGCACCTTCCGCTCTGCCGCCGGAGACAGCGCCAGTGCATAGGCGCCCGCCAGCGAGGAGTTGCCGATATACTGGAACAGCTCCCGATCTACGTCCGGGAACATACCGATCCGCACGGCGTTCTCCATATTGATGCCGCTGCCGATGCCGCCCGCCACATAGATGTGCTCCAGAACGGTCACATCCATATCCAGCGAGGTGAGCATCATGTTGATAGCGGAGAAGATGGCGCCCTTGGCGCGGATAAAGCACTCAATGTCCACCTCGGTGATGGCGATCTCCCGGCCTGTATCGCTTTCGCCGGCGAAGGCCAGTACGTAGCGTCCCATGCCGTGCTCATCCCGCAGGATACGGCGGTTCTCCCGCATAAAGTGTCCCTTGGCGGAGATGGCAGAGGTGCGGTACAGCTCAGCGATCACGTCGATAATACCGCTGCCGCAGATGCCCACCGGCTTCTGTCCGTCCTTACCTACCACGGACAGTGTGGGCTCCAAGGTCTCCCGGTCGATGGTCACGGCCTCTACCGCGCCGTCGGTGGCGCGCATACCGCAGGAGATGTCGCCGCCCTCAAAGGCGGGGCCTGCGGAGCAGGCGCAGGACATCATAAAGTCCCGGTTGCCGAACACGATCTCGCCGTTGGTGCCCAAGTCGATAAACAGTGAAAATTCATCCTTGTCCCAGATACGGCTGGTCAACGCACCGGCGGTGATGTCGCCGCCCACGTAGGAGCCGATATTGGGTGCGATCACCACAGCGGCGTCGGCATTCACCGGCAGCCGGATGTCGCTGGCTCTCAGGCCATCCCAGTGGAAGAAGGTGGGGATATAGGGCTCCATGCGCACCGGATCGGCATCCACGCCCAGCAACAGGTGGTTCATGGTGGTGTTGGAGGCGACGGCACCGTGGAGGATCCTGTCTCCGTCCACCCCGGCGCTGGCGCACAGCGCCCGGATCAGCGGCTGCAGCGTCTCCTCCACAATGGCCTTCTGCAGCCGTTCCACGCCGCCGCTGCGACCCTGCTCCACGATGCGGTTGATCACGTCCGCGCCATAGCGGATCTGCCCGTTGCCGCCGCTGCCCTTGGCCAGCAGCCTGCTGGTCTGCAGATCCATCAGCACCGCCGACACCGTGGTGGTGCCAATGTCCACCGCCAGACCGCACATGGGCTGCTGCCCGTCGGCCGGCTGCACATCCATCACCTGCATCACGCCATCCCGCAGCATACCGGCAGCCTTGACATGGAAGCCGCTCTGCCGCAGCACCGCCGCCAGCTTTTTGACAGCCGGGTAGCCCAGCCGTACCTCCTGACAGCCCAGCGCCTCCTGCAAGGCCAGCGTCAACCGCTCCGTATCCGGCATGGTGTCCTCCAGCGTAGGCGTCTCCATGGTGACCTCGGTCTCCACAAAGTCGTTGCTGAAATCCACTCCCGCTGCCTTCAGATCCTCCTCCAGCCGGGTGAAGATCACGATCTCCTCACCGGTGGACAGATCCGCCGTTTTCATCCGGCTGCGGTAGGCCGAAGCGATGTCCGGCACCATCACCGTCACATCCGCCGCCACCTTGCTGGCACAGCTCAGGCGCCAGCCGGCCGCGTAGTCCTCATCGGAGATGTGGCTGGTCTGCAAGCCGTCCACCGTCCCCTCCAGCAGCTTCACGCGGCACTTGCCGCAGGAGCCGTTGCCGGAGCAGGGCGCGTCGATGGCCACGTTGGCGGCACGCGCCGTTTCCAGAAGCGTTTCGCCGGGTGCGGCGGTGGCCGTCACCGGTGCTGCGCCGTTTTCAAAGGTAAAGATGACCTGATACATTTCATTCTCCTTAGGGTCTGCTCTCCCCCGGCACAGGGGCGTGCGCCTCTGTGCCGGGGTTATATATAGTCTTACATCAGAGGCTCCATACCCAGCACGGGATGGTTCTTCTCCGTCAGGAATTCCATCAGTGCATCGCAGTCGGTGCAGATGGTCTCATCGGCGATCATGTCGCTGAAGTTGTCGATGCCGTACAGCTCCTTGGCGGTCTTGTTCAGACGCTCCGCCACGTCCTCCTTCAGCTCCTTGGGCATCCACACGATGCGCTCGATGCCGCCCTCGGCGTGGATGAACTTCTTGGAGGCGATGAAGTGACGGCCATGACCCATATAGCCGGGGGTCTGCACGCCGCCGCCGGTGCAGGAGGCCAGTTCGCCGAAGGTCATGCCCACAGGGGTGGTGCCGCTGTACTCGCGGTTGACCACGATAAAGCCGTTGGACATGGGCTCGATGCCGCAGATACACTCGAAGCAGCCGCAGGAGGTCATGGGATCCTCCAGAATGGAGTACAGCGTCACCGACTCCACGGCGCCATGGGTGGCGCTCTTCACCATCTCGTTGACCGACTCGTAGGAGCCGGTGCGCTCGTCGAGACAGCCTACCTTGTCAATGGGCTGGGACGGGCCGTTGGGGTTCAGCTCATAGGTGGCCTTGGCGTCCAGCCAGGACACGGCGCCGCACAGACCCAGACGCTCCGGCGTGACCACGCAGCAGTGTGCCGGTGCGAAGGACTGACACAGGATACAGGTGTAGAACTGATCCACCGACTCGTCGGACATGGAGGCCAGACGGTCGTCACGCATATTGTAGCGGGGCATCGCCTTCTCTTCCAGCAGCTTCTTCGTCTCTGCCGGATCGGTGTACAGGGTGATCTGACACTTATCCACCACGGTGTCAAACTCATCCATGATCATAT
>CAKTMQ010000002.1 GCA_934573945.1 uncultured Oscillospiraceae bacterium
CATGGAGGCGCGGGCGCCGGAACGGACGGAGACCAGCAGGGGGTTCTCGTGATCGCCGAACTTCTTGCCGGTGATCTTCTCCATCTTCTCGATATATTCCATGATCTCCGCCATGATCTCGTCGTTGACCTGGCGGCCATCCTCGTAGTACTGGGTGCAGGCCTCGGTGGTAATGGTAAAGCCCTGGGGCACCGGCAGACCGATGTTGGTCATCTCGGCCAGGTTGGCACCCTTGCCGCCCAGCAGCTCACGCATCTTCGCGTTGCCTTCCGTAAACAGGTAGCAATACTTTTTGCTCATTTACATATCCTCCATATCACAAAAAAATATCATAATTTTCCGGAATTTTTTCTCAATTTTAAGGCTTTTCCCCCGAATTTGTTGAATGCCTTCCTTCAACCGCTTTATTATAACCAGCTTTTCCCATAAAAGCAAGTATAATTTCGGTTTATTTCCCCGTTTTTCGTAGAAATATTGGAAATGCAGCAAACTTTTTTTGGGAATCTGCCGTCAGGACTTGCGGCGGCGGTCTCTTTCGTGGTATACTGATATAAATTTGTAAACTGGCGGCAAATGTTCGCCGGTCAGGGAGGATCCGATGCGTCTGAGCGCCGACCACAACTGCACATGGCGCAGCGCCGTAAAAGCCGCCGCCCGAAACGGGCGGCTGAGCCACGCACTGATCCTCTCCGGCAGCGGCGACAAGCTGGAGGCGGCGCGATATATCGCTGCGGCGCACCTGTGCCGCAGCGAAGGCGAGCGCCCCTGTCTGCAGTGCAACAGCTGCCGCAAGGTGCTCGCAGGCATCCACCCCGACGTGATCGAGGTGCGGGATGCGGAGCGCAAAGAGCTGCAGGTGGACGCCGTGCGGGCGCTGCGGCAGGATGTCTACATCCGCCCCAACGAGGGTGAGCGGAAGGTCTATCTGTTCACCGACTGTGCCCAGCTGAACGAGCGGGATCAGAACGTGCTGCTGAAGATCGTGGAGGAGGGCCCTCCTTACGCCGCTTTCGTTTTCTGCACAGACGCCGTGCATACCCTGCTGCCCACCATACGCTCCCGCTGTGTGGAGCTGCGGCTGGACGCGCCGGAGGAAGCCCCGCCGGAAAACGAAGCCGCCGACACACTATGCCGCATCCTCACCCGCCGGGATCCCCTGGCGCTGACCACCTACCTGACCGCGCTGGAAAACAAGCGGATGAAACGGGAGCAGCTGCTGACGATGCTGGAGGGAGCATGGCAGAATGCCGCCGATGCCCTGCTGGCCAAATGCGGCGGGGAGAGCTTCAACGAGGTGGCGGAGCAGCTGCGCCGCGCCCTGAGCCGCCGACAGCTGGCCGCTCTGACGGAGCTGCTGCGCCGCTACTGCGGCGAATGCCAGTATAACGTAGGCGCTGGACACGTTCTGGGCGCGCTGGTCGCCGAGCTGACCGCTCTTTTAACACACTGAATCGTTCCCCTTCAGAAAGGAAGGTATACCACACTATGACAACTGTGATCTCTGTCCGCTTCCGCAGCGGCAGCAAAACCTATTATTTCGATCCCCGGGAGCTGGCGATACACACCGGTGACGACGTGGTGGTGGAGACCGCTCAGGGGCCGGAATTCGCCCAGTGCACCGAGGGCAACCATGCCGTCCACGATGAGGCTGTGGTCAAGCCGCTGCGCCCGGTGCTGCGGGTCGCAACAGATAACGACCGCCACACCGTAGCCTACAACCGCAGCCGCGAGAAGGAAGCCTTTGACATCTGCCAGAAGAAGATCCTCCAGCACGGACTGGAGATGAAGCTGGTGCGGGTGGAGTGCAGCTTCGACGGCAGCAAGATCCTGTTCTTTTTCACTGCCGATGGCCGGGTGGATTTCCGCGAGCTGGTGAAGGATCTGGCCAGCGTATTCCGCTCCCGCATCGAGCTGCGCCAGATCGGCGTGCGGGACGAGGCGAAAATGCTGGGCGGACTGGGCATCTGCGGACGCCCCTTCTGCTGTGCCTCCTATATGGATGAGTTTGTGCCGGTGTCCATCAAAATGGCCAAGACCCAAAATCTGAGTCTGAACCCCTCCAAGATCTCCGGCACCTGCGGGCGGCTGATGTGCTGTCTGAAATACGAACAAGATGCCTATGAGGACGCCATCAAGCGTATGCCCAAGGCCGAGTCTTTCGTTCTGACGCCTGACGGCCCCGGCAATGTCAGCGACGTGAATCTGCTGAAGGAGACCGCCAACGTCCGTCTGGACGAGCGCCCCGAGTCTCCCCGCTGCTACCACAACTGCGAGCTGTGCGTACTGCGCAACGGCAAGGGCAGCCGGGACGGCATCGTCATCCCCAAGGATCGTCCGGAGCGCTATGTGGAGCCGGTGGCCGCAGAGGAGCTGCTGATCCCCAATCTGTTCGCCGATTACGGCGCTCCCTCCGGCAGCACTGCCGACGAGGACGGTGCCTCTCGTCCCGCCCGCCGCCGCAGCCGCGGCAGCCGCCGCCGCGGCGGTGAAAAGAGCGGTGGCGAGAAGGCAGTACAGGCCGCGCCGGAGACGCCGAAGAAGGAGCGTCCCCCCAAGGCGGCCAAGCCCGTCAAGCCTGCTCTCCCCGGCGGTGAGCCGGCAGCAAAGGGCGACGGTGAGCAGGCCAAGCGCCGTCGCCGCCCCCGCAGCCGCAGCAAGACCGGTGAGACGGCACCTGCTGTCCCCACCCAGGAGAAGCCCACGCCTGCGCCCCGGCAGGAGGGCGGCACGGAGGCTCCACGCCGTCCCCACCGCAGAGGCGGCCGCCGTCGCGGCGGCAGCGGCGGCAACAAGGGCGGCAGCACCCCGAACAGCGAGGCATAATGACCATGGGAAAGTTTACAGGCGTATTGATCGCCAGCGATTACGACAACACACTGGTTTATACGGAGGCCGCGCTCAAGGGTCTGGCACCCATGCCGGAGCTGCTGCCGGAGAACCGGGAGGCCATTGAGTACTTTATGGCGGAGGGCGGCACGTTCTCCATCGCCACAGGCCGCGCCCTGCCATCCTTTGACAGTGTGCGTGCCGGCGTGCCCATGAACGGCCCCACCATTCTCTTCAACGGCGCGGCCATCTATGATTTCCAAAAGCAGACCTATCTGCACACGGCTTTTCTGCCGGACTCCGTGCGTCCCCACATCATGCAGGTGCTGGATGCCTGGCCGGAGGCGGCGGTGGAGTTGTATCACGACGACAATGCCATCTTCGCTCTGCATCCCAACGAACTGACCCGCAAGCATCTGCACCTGACCCATGAGGCCACCACTGTGCTGGACTCCATTGACCAGGCGCCCTCCCCCATCAGCAAGGCGCTCTTCGAGGTGATGCCGGAGCGGGTGGAACCGCTGCATCGCTATATTGCCGCCCAGCCCTGGGCGGCTGAATACGAGATCATGCCCAGCAGCGCCTATCTGCTGGAGCTGACGGCCAAGGGCGCCAGCAAGGGCGCCATGGTGCGCCGTCTGGCGCAGATCCTGGGCATCGCCCGCGAAAACGTCTACTGCGTGGGCGATCACGCCAACGATCTGGGTATGCTGGCCTTTTCCGCCATTCCCTTTGCCCCCGTCAACGCCATCGAATCCGTACATCAGGTGCCCGGCATCCATATCCTGCCTGACGCCCGTCAGGGCGCCATCGCAGCGCTGATCCGGGAACTGGAAGCGCGTTATTAAGCGGGAATTGGATATTTTTGGAATTTCCAGTTCACATATTGTTTACTTGACGCCCTGCACCGAACGGAGTATGATAGTTTTCGGTTAAATTTTCAAATTTTCAGGTGAGTATCCTATGAAACAAACGCAAACACCCACCCCTCCCCAGAAGGAGCGACGACGGATCCCGTCACTGCCCGTTCTCTGGCGGATGTGGATGGATAATCTGAAGGAGTGGCTCTTCTATCTGGAGGAGAACCGCCGCCACACGCCGACGGACATCGTCGGCTGGCTGGCCAAGCTGCGACAGCGGCTGCGCTCGTTTATGACCTCGCTGCGCCGCGATATGCGCCATCAGGCCAACGCCAGCCGTCACCGCAAGTTCCCCGAATCGGATTACGGATTGGCGCAGTTCTGCCTGTACGTGGGTGGCAGCATCCCCCGGGTGACTTCCGCCCTGCGGGATCGGCTGTCGCTGCGGCGCAGAAAGCACATCGACGCGGCACACTCCTTCCAGAAGCAGGTCGACAAGGTCAAGACCCACCCGGTGGCATTCCTCAGCAGTGCGCTGGTGGTGGTAGCGCTGTGTGCGTTGCTTTCGCTGTACACCATCGGCACCACCGCCGTCTATGACGGCACCGATTTGGGCACCGTGTCCGGTATCCGCACCGTGAACGCGGTGGTCAGCGACATTGAAAACATCACCCGCCAAACACTGAACAAGGCCGATTACACCATCGACCAGGACAAGCTGGACACCAGCGTGGGCGTGGTGCGCCGCCAGTCGGTAGAGAGCCGTGAGGAATTTGCCGACAACCTCTCCGACCAGCTGGGCATGGTGGAATACGCCTACGTGCTGTACATCGACGATGAGGCCGTGGCCGCCACCACCTTCCCCGACGCGCTGGAGGAGATGCTGGATCAGCTGAAAAAGGGCTATATGACCATCAACACGGTGGACTCCTACTTCGTGGAGAACGTGGAGATCCGTCAGGAGTATGTAGACGCCTCGCTGGTGATGAATCTGGGCAACATCGCCGAGATCCTCAACGCCACCAAGGCCGGAGAGGTCACCTACACGGTGGAGGCCGGCGACAGCTACTACTACATCGCCGAGCTGTATGATATGTCGGTGGACGACCTGCTGGACATGAACCCGGGTTACGATCCCAAGCTGCTGCGGGTGGGCGATGTGCTGACCATCTCCAACGCCGTTCCCTACCTGACGGTGGTGAACGTGGAACGGCAGAAGTACGTACAGGATGTGCCCTATCCCGTGGAGTATCAGGACGACGACTCCATGTATCAGGGCGACTACAAGGTGCTCTCCGCCGGTGAATACGGCAAGGCGGATGTAACAGCCAATGTCACCTACATCAACGGTGAGGAGACCGCCCGTCAGGTGGTGGCCTCCGTCACGCTGAGCCAGCCTGTCACCGAGACTCAGGCACGGGGCACGATCCCCCGTCCCACCTGGTTCCCCACCGGCAGCTTCCGCTGGCCCTGCAACGGCACCATCACCTCCCACTTCGGCTACCGCAACACCGGTATCCGCGGCGCCAGCACCTATCACGAGGCCATCGACATCGCCAACAGCTACGGCACGCCCATTTACGCCTCTGACGGCGGTACAGTCATCTACGCCGGCTGGTCGGGCGGCTACGGTTATCTGGTAAAGATCGACCACGGCAACGGCTATGTCACCTATTACGCTCACAACAGCTCCCTGCTGGTCTCCGTGGGCGACCACGTCTATAAGGGGCAGCAGGTGGCACGCATGGGCTCCACCGGTGTGTCCAGCGGCAACCACTGCCACTTCGGTATCCAGATCAACGGCACCTTCGTCAACCCGTTGAACTACCTGTAACTATAAACCGTACAAAAGGAAAAGAGGAGAAACAATCATGAAAAAGCTCATTTCTGCGCTGCTGTGCGCCTTGCTGGGCACTCTGACCGTTGTTCCGGCCTGGGGCTTCAGCTCCGCCCTCACCGGCGACACCAGCAACATGCCCCTGATGATCGCCCTGCTGGCCGTGGCTGTCATCGCCATCGTGGTGGTGCTGGTGGTCATGAAGAAGCGGAAATAAGAACCGAAAAGAATGGCTCAGGCAAATGCCTGAGCCATTCTTTTTTATGATTCTTTCAATTATTCAAACAGCCCTACCTGATCCGGCACCTCGCCGCTGCCGATCCGGCGCAGCTGCTGGACGTTTTCCGCTGTCAGCGCATCACAGATGGCCATCTTACGGATGATGTTGCGCACGGTGGCGTCCAGTGCCGTATCCGCCCGGTAGTCCGCAGGGAAGATGAAATCCACCCGTCCCTTGCTCAGCAGATCCTCCACGCCGACGCGGTTGCTGCTCTGGTACACAGCGATGGCCTGTCCGCCATAGGCGCGCATCATCTTCATGCAGGGCACATCGGAGAGGCCGTCTCCCACATAGATCATATTGGTAAATGGCACCCGTTTGCTGTCATCCGGCATGGAGTCGTTCAGTGTCTTGTCGTCCGCCACATCCAGCACGCCCTTGTTGATGCGATAGACAAACTGGGTCTTGTTGGTAAAGTTGACGTCCAGCTTTGGCCAGCAGGCCACGCCGTCCCGGTAATAGAATTCGCAGGCATAGATCTGCTTGAAGTGGTGGGCGATGCCGCTGCCCTCAATGATCTCCTTCAATCCCGAGGAGATCACATAGTGCTCCACCGTCACGCCCAGCTCATCACCGAACCGGTCGATCCGGTCAAACCACTCCCGCACACCGGGAAACAACTCGATGCTTCGGCCGCAGTCCACCAGGAAGTCCCGCTCCAGCAGCTTTCCCTGTTCCCGGCACTCCTCGATCATGGTGTACATATAGGCCAGCAGACCGTCCATCTGGTTCTCCCGGCCAAAGCGGTTGGCCTTCTCCCAGAACTCCGCCGGTGTGTAGCCCAGACTGGGGATAAAGCTGTAATCCTCCATATCCGTGGTACACAGCGTCTTGTCGAAATCGTACAGCAGCGCGATGATCGGTCTTTCACTCATACCCGTTCTTCCTTTCTGCAAACTCGCCGTGCCCTGTATACGGTACCGCGAGGTCGAAAAAGCGGCCTAAAGGCCGCTTTTTTCATTCGCCGGTATAGTTGCGGCCGAACTTCAGCTCGTCCAGACTCAGCTTGAAGTCAGTGGGGATCACCGGATCGGCGGCCGTCACATCTGCCGGCTCCACGATGGTATCCTCCGTATCCACATCCTCGATCTGCTGGAGGATGTCCTGCTGGATCTCCGCCACCGGATCGGCCTGCGGCGCCGGTTCAGCCGGCGCCAGCTGCATCTCAGGCAGGGAATTAAGGTACTCCGCCTGCTTGGTGCACAGCTCGCTGCCATGGCGGATAAATTCCGCCATGCTCTGCTGTGCCATCGCCAGCTTCTCCTCCGCCTCCTGCCGCTCCTTCTCCAGCGCGGTCAGCTGTGCCGTGTGCTGCTCTCTGGCCTCACGGAGCAGATTGTCCTTCTCCGTCTGCGCCTCCTGCACCAGCTTGGCCGCCATCTTCTGCGCCGTCAGCAGCGTGGAACGCATGGCGTCCTCCGTGGCACGGTACTCCTCCACCTTCTCCGCCAGGATCTTCAGCTTGGTCTTGAGCGTCACATTTTCCTTATACAGCGACGTATAATCCTCCGTCAGCGCATCAAGGAACTCATCCACGGCAGCCATGGCATAGCCGCCGCTGCCGAACGATGCCTTCGGGAATACTTTTTCAGAAACTTCCTGCGGTGTAAACATAGCATATCCCTCCGTTTATTCCGGCTTCTCTCACAGGTACAGGCCGTTGTTTTCCAGTTCGTCGATCAGATCGCCCATAATGTCCACGCTGTAGGGCGTGATGATATAGGTATTGGCGGCCACCTTCTTGATCTTGCCGTCCCCGGCATAAGCCACACCGGAGAGAAAATCGATGAGGCGGCGTGCCACGTCCTTGTTGGTGGACTCCAGATTCATCACCACCGTGCGCTTTTCCCGCAGGTGATCGGCGATCTCGCTGGCGTTTTCAAAGCGCTCCGGCTTCACCAGCACCACCTTCAAAGCGGCCGTGGCGTGGATATTGACCACCTTGTTGTGACGATCCTCGGACTGCTTGCGCTCCTCCCGGCGGTCGTCAAAGATGCTGCTTCTGCTTTCACCCTTCTCCGGCTGCTCCAGTTCCTCGTCCTCGTAATCGTAATCCTCGTCGTCATACGGGTGAATGATCTTCTTCAGCTCGTCCATGAAACCCATTTGAAAGCCTCCCTGTTATGTATTTTACTTGGTGTAATGCCGCGCACCGAAGATGGCGGAACCCACACGCACCATGTTGGCGCCGCAGCGGACGGCGTCGGCATAGTCGTCGCTCATGCCCATAGAGATATACTCCCATTTATTATCGTACATTTCCCGGCTTATGTCAACAAAAAGACGTGAAACTTTCTCAAAATATGGTATGTTGGCGCCATTTTCCACCGCAACCGGTGGTATCGTCATCAGGCCGCGGACATGGATATGGGGCAGTGTGCGGGCATAGGCCGCCGCCTGCGGCAGCTCCTCCGGTGAAAAACCGGACTTGGCCTCCTCACCGCCGATGTTCACCTCCAGCAGCACATCCTGCACCAGCTCCAGCCGGGCGGCCACCTTCTCGATCTCATCCAGCAGCTCCCGGGAGCTGACCGACTGGATCAGTGCCACTTTGCCCACCACCTGCTTGACCTTGTTGCGCTGCAGATGGCCGATAAAGTGCAGGGGCGCGCCGGTATAGGCATCCTCTTTCAGCTTTTCCGTCATCTCCTGCACCCGGTTCTCGCCCAGCGCGTCGATCCCGGCAGCAATGGCCTCCCGGCACCGCGCCGCGTCGTTCATCTTGCTGGCGCCCACCAGCGTAATATCCGCGCCGGTACGTCCCGTCTCCCGGGCAGCCTCGTCGATCTCCCGGCGGATCCGCGCAATATTTTCCGCAATAGACATGAAAGCATTTCCCCTTTCGGTATCTCTTTGAGCAAACCGCTCTAATGTATGTATTCTCAACCCACGACCTTGCCGTCGTACAGC
This sequence comes from uncultured Oscillospiraceae bacterium, assembly GCA_934573945.1. Classification (GTDB taxonomy): domain Bacteria; phylum Bacillota; class Clostridia; order Oscillospirales; family Oscillospiraceae; genus Vescimonas. The sequence goes on from CAKTMQ010000002.1 coordinate 8,714, forward strand.
TCCGCCGCCGTGACGATGACCTGATCGCCCCGACGCAGCATACTGGACTCGCTGTCATCGGCGACAGCCTTCACCAGCATATAGCCATCTCCCTGGAACACCACCTGCACCGGCTTGAACTTGGCGCGGACGCCCAGCAGACAGTATACGCCTGTCACGCCGTCCTCACTGACCCGCAGCGCATTGGAGGGCATCCGCAGCCCCTCATAGGTGCGCAGCACCAGCGTGCCCATCTGATGGCGCAGCTGGGTGGTCTGGGCGATGTATTTGTCGCTGGAGAGCAGCAGGGTCCGCTTTCCGTTTTCACTGTGGGAGATGCTCACCACTTTCATGGTCATATCCTCGTCCAGCCCCTTAGCCAGCCGCAGCGTTACCGAAGAACGCCCGCCCAGCTGCTCCGCCTGGGCATCTGTGATGTTGGCCGCGTAGTACCAGGTGTCGCCGTAGATCAGCTTGCCCACGTTGGCGGCGCTGTCGCTCTCCACCGGCTTGACGCCGTTCAGCGTGCTGGGTATCAGCTCGTCCAGCAGCTCCGGTGTCAGCACCGCTTCATAGCCGTCGCAGGCGGCGGAATAGATCCCGCCCTCCGGCGCCGTGATGGCGGTTCCGTTCAGGGAGTTTTCCAGCTGGCTGATCTGCGTCTCCGTGTCCTTGATGGCCGCCTCGATCTCTTCCTGAGAGGCCGAGGTATAGTCCCGCTTCAGGATAGCGCCCTTCAGCGAGGCCACCTCTTCCTCCGCCCGGCTGTATTCACCGCTGGCCACCATGCGCCGCAGCGACAGCAGATCGCTGGTGATGGAGCTGTCCAGCTTCAGCGCCGCATCCGGATCCAGATAGGAGACAAGGGAAAAGGACAGCTGCTCCAGCTGCAGCTGCAGTGCATTGAGCTGCTCCACCCGGTTCAGCGCACCGCTGTCCGGATAGGCCACCGCCATAGTCTGGTTTCTGCCCACCCGTTCACCCTCAGACAGGCTGTGGCTCAGTGTCCCGGCGTCGGAACGGAAGGTCTCCTCGTCCCGGATCAGGTAGCCGTTGACGTCCACCGTCTCCTCCTCCACGGACAGATAGACCAGTGTGGTGTTGATGGGGTCGGAGAAGTACTGGTAGCCCTGCACGGCAAAATAGATCACCACCGCCGCCAGCAGCGCCGCCGACAGTATTTTGAAAATGGGTGTGGATGCTTTCATAGCCCGCTCCTTGTACAGCGCAAGCTGCGTTTTCGATAAAAGTTCTTTCCGCCGCTTCCGGTGCTCTCTCTGTTCTCCGGCTGATGCGGCGCATCAGCCGGACGCCCTGTTTGATTCAGCTTGGCCGAAGTGAATCCGGCCAAGCGCAAGGTTTTGGCGCGGCCAAAACGCTTGCACGCCTGCGGCGGCTCGCTGTCACTCGCGGGAGGGCAGACAGCTCTCGTCCTCCTCCCGGAAGTCCACCGCTCGTCCCGGCACGATGGTCGATATGGCGTGCTTGTAAATGATCTGCTGTCTGCCCTCGCTGTCCAGCACCACAACGAAGCAGTCAAAGCCGGTGATCAGTCCCCGCAGCTGAAAGCCGTTTACCAGAAACAGCGTCACGGGGATCTTCTGTTTCCGCGCCTGTGTCAAAAATACTTCCTGTAAATTGTTGCTCTTTTGCATAGCGCCCTCCTGCATATCTTTCGTGCGGACGCCGTGCCTTCTTCCATATAGGGACAGCCTCCGCCATGGTTCAGCATAAACCACGGCTATGGAGATATTCTGTCGCTTTTTGCAGCCCTGCCGGGAAATTCGGCTGCCGCTCCCACCGAATCCAGTAAATGTCCGGATTGCGCCGCAGCCATGTCAGCTGCCGCTTGGCATACTGCCGGGAACGGAGCTTGACCTCCTCGATGGCTTCCTCCCGGGTAGCCGTTCCCTCTGACACTGCCAGAAACTGTTTGTATCCGATGGCCTGCAGGGCGGTGGCCTCCCGGGGCACACCGCCGGAGAGCAGCGCTTCCACCTCCGTCAGCAAGCCCTGTTCCACCATGGCGTCCACCCGTGCGTTGATCCGATCCCGCAGATCCTGCCGGTCGAGAAAGTCCAGTCCGATATAGACCGCGTCATACCGGGGCGGACGCTGCCGCTCCAGCCGGTCGTGTTCCGTCATGGTGCGTCCCGTCTCGTACCAGATCTCCAGTGCCCGGATGATCCGCTTCTCGTCCCGCAGCGGCAGCTTTGCCGCCGTCTCCGGATCGACGCCCCGCAGCTCCTCCCGCAGCGCCGCGGCGCCCTCCGCCGCCATGCGCTGCTGCAGCTGCTGCCGCAGGGCAGTGCCCTGGGCGCCGGCGGCAAAATCCGTACCCCGGATCAGGGCGTCCAGATACAGCCCCGTGCCGCCTACCAGCACCGGCAGCTTTCCACGCTGCAGGATGTCCTGCACACAGCTGTCAGCCGCCTGCGCGTACCGCGCCGCCGACCAGATCTCCGCCGGATCGGCCACCCCCACCATGTGGTGGGGAACGCCCTCCATCTCCTCTGCCGTCGGTGCGGCGGTACCGATGTCCATGCCCCGGTAGATCTGCATGGAGTCCACGCTGACCACCTCGCCATTGCAGCGTTTGGCCAGCGCCACACCCATTTTCGTTTTTCCCGTGGCGGTCGGCCCCACCACGCACAGGACTGTCGCCATATCCTCTCCTATGCCCGCTTAAACATCTTTTCGATGTCGTATTTACTCAATTGATACTTTACCGGCCTGCCATGCGGGCAGTACAGGATCTCACCGGACTGCACCCGCTCTACCAGTACCGCCAGCTCCGCAGCGTCGGTGGTCATACCGGCCTTGATGGCGCTCTTGCATGCCATCGTATGCAGCAGCTCATCCCGGGCTGCCGACGGGTCGGCGCTTCCCAGTGCCAGCTTCTGCGCCAGCTCCTCCAGTGTGGCGGCGGCGTCAGCCGCCAGAATGTCTGCCGGCACCTCCCGGATCAGCACCGTACCGCCGCCGAAGTCCTCGCACAAGAAGCCGAAGCCCTGCAGCAGTGCCAGATTTTCCAGCACGGCATCATAGCACGCCGGCTCCAGCTCCACCGTTACCGGCGTCAGCAGAGGCTGCGCCATCAGTGGGTGGTCGTTGGCCTTCAGTGCGTCGAATCGCAGCCGCTCATGAGCGGCGTGCTTGTCGATAAGCCACACCGTATCGTGGCTGTCCTCGCAGACAATGTAGGTCTTGAGCACCTCGCCTACAATGCGCCACGGTATCTCCCGCTCCGGCTCCAGCGTCTGCTGCTCCGGCATGGTCAGCGTCTCCTGTATCGGCGCTTCCTCGTGTCCGGCAGCCGTCTCTGTCACAGCCGGAGTCTGTTCCTGCACCGTCGGTTCCGCCGCAGCAGACTGCTGCGGGGCTTGCGGCTCGTTTGTTGCCGCGGCTGCGTCCGCCTGCTCTGCCGCCATCGGTGCAAAGACCGGCACCGTCTCTTTTTCGCCGGGTGCCGCCTTGTCCGGCGGCGTGATCTCGTAGGTGCGCCCTGTCAGCGGGGAAGCCGTGACAATGGTGGGGTCTCCCGCTGCCGCCACGTCCCGGACATAGACAGTCTCCCCGGAATGAGGCCGCTGTGCCGGCAAGCCATCCCGGATGACGTTCTTTGTGGCCGGAGCGGTACCCCGGGAAGTAAAGCTGCCCAGCGGCTTATGTGGCTCCGCCGCAGACGCCGCCCGGTCCCGGTAGCTTTGTGCTGTCATTTTCTGGAAAAATTCCGGCGAGCCGGCCGGTTTTTTCGGGTTTTTTTCGGCATTTAAGGCATCTAATACGGTGTAATACACCCCGTTAAAGGCCGATTTATCCGATACGAATTTCACAACTGTCTTTGCGGGGTGGACATTCACGTCCACCATCTCCGGCGGCAGCGTAATATGCAGCACACAGCCGGGGAACCGTCCCTTCAGCAGCTGGTTCTTATAGGCCTCCTCCAGCGCCGCCGTCAGCAGCTGTGACCGAACAAACCGGCCATTGACGAAAAACACCTGCTTGCCGCGGCTGCCGTGACCGTTCAGCGGTTTGGTGACATAACCCCGCACCTGCACGTCGCCGCCGCCGGACACCTTCAGCAGCGACAGGGCAAAATCCCGCCCCATGGCCGCATAGATCGCCGACAGCAGCTGCCCGTCACCGGGGGTATGGAGCACCTCCTGCCCGTCCCGCAGCAGCTTGAAGGATACGTCGGGATGACTCAGCGCCAGATGCTGCACCACGCCTGTGACGGCGGCACCCTCAGCGCTGTCCTTTTTCATGAATTTCATGCGGGCAGGCGTGTTGTAAAACAGCTCCCGCACACAGATGGTAGTACCCTCCGGGCAGCCGGCAGAGGTCGTCTCTTCCGGAACGCCGCCCTCCAGATGGAGCGCCGCGCCGCTCTCTGCGCCGGTCTGACGGGAGAAAATGTCCACCCGGGACACGGCGGCAATGGCGGCCAGTGCCTCGCCCCGGAAGCCCAGCGTGCCGATAGCCGCCAGGTCTGACGCCTGCCGCAGCTTGCTGGTGGCGTGGCGCAGAAATGCGGTGGGCAGCTGCTCCGGTGCGATGCCGCAGCCGTTGTCCGTGATGCGGATATAGGTCAGGCCGCCCCGCTCGATCTCCACCGCGATGGCGGAGGCACCGGCGTCCAGTGCGTTTTCCAGCAGTTCCTTTACCACGCTGGCCGGACGCTCCACCACCTCGCCGGCGGCGATCAGATCCGCCACATGGGGCGGCAGTTGTTGAATTTGGGGCATAAAAGCGCCTCCCTCTTTCAGTCGGTTTATTGCAGCCTGCTCTTCAGCTCATACAGCAGGTTCAATGCCTCCAGCGGGCTGAGCGTGTCCACCTGGGCACGACGCAGCTGCTCCACCACGGCGGCTTCGTTCAGCGCCTCCAGCGACACCTGATCGGTTTCCTCCGCCAGCGGGGCATGGGGACGGCCGGACTCCTCCTCCAGCTCCTGTAGGATATGACGCGCCCGCACCAGCACCTGCTTGGGCAGACCGGCCAGCTTGGCCACTTCGATACCATAGCTGCGGTCGGCGCCGCCGGAGAGGATCTTCCGCAGGAAGATAATATCCTCTCCCCGGGTGCGGACGGCAATATTATAGTTCCGTACACCGGCCAGTTCACCCTCCAGCGCCGTCAGCTCGTGGTAATGGGTGGCGAACAGGGTCTTGGCCTTCAGCTTCTCGGCGCAGTATTCCAGCACCGCCCGGGCAATGGACATGCCGTCAAAGGTGGAGGTGCCCCGGCCGATCTCGTCCAGAATCAGCAGACTGTCCGCGGTGGCGGCCTTCAGAATATCGCTGACCTCCGTCATCTCCACCATGAAGGTGGACTGTCCGGCGGACAGGTCGTCGCTGGCGCCGATGCGGGTGAAAATGCGGTCCACCACGCCGATGCGGGCGGCCCGGGCGGGAACGAAGGAGCCGATCTGCGCCATCAGCACGATCAGCGCCACCTGACGCATGTAGGTGGATTTACCGGCCATGTTGGGGCCGGTGATGATGGCCACCCGGTCGTCTTTGACGCCCATATAGGTGTCGTTGGGGACGAACATGCTGTCCCGGCGCATCTGCTCCACCACCGGATGGCGGCCGTCGTGGATCTCGATGACGCCGGACTCGTCCACCACGGGGCAGCAGTAGTTGTTCTTCACCGCCACGGCGGCCAGTGAGCACAGCGCGTCCAGCTCCGCCACCAGCGCGGCGGCACGCTGTATCCGCGCCGCCTGACCGGCGATATGCAGCCGCAGTTGGGTGAACATCTGGTACTCCAGCGCCGTCACCCGGTCGGAGGCGGAGAGGATGTCATGCTCCAGATCCTTCAGCTCCTGGGTGATATAGCGCTCGCCGTTGACCAGCGTCTGCTTGCGGACGTAGCTGTCGGGCACCTGCTCCTTGAAGGAGTTGGACACCTCGATGTAGTAGCCGAACACCTTGTTGTAGCCGATCTTGAGCGTGCGGATACCGGTTTTCTCCTTCTCGGCGGCCTCCATGCGGACGATCACGTCCTTGCCGCCGTGGAGAATGCTCCGCAGTCGATCCACCTCGCTGTCAAAGCCGTCACGGATCAGCTCGCCCTCCCGAACGGAAAAGGGCGGTTCATCCACCAGCGTCTGGCCGATCAGCGCCGCCAGATCGTTCAGATCCTCCAGCTCCTCGTCCAGCTGGTGCAGCCGTCCCCGACCGAAGGCCGCCAGCTGCGCCTTGACCAGCGGCAGCTTCTCCATGGCGGCACGCAGCGAAGCCAGATCCCGTCCGCCGGCGGTACCGTAGACAATACGTCCCACCAGACGCTCCATGTCGGAGATGCCCTGCAGCGTCAGGATCAGCTCTTCACGCGCCACCGTGTTCTCCACCAGTGCCGACACGGCGGCGCTGCGGCGGTTGATGTCGGTGACGGACAGCAGCGGGCGTTCCAGCCAGGCGCGGATCATCCGCCCGCCCATGGCGGTTTTGGTCTTATCCAGCACCCACAGCAAGCTGCCCTTTTTCTCCTTGCCCCGCAGCGTCTCTGTCAGCTCCAGATTGCGGCGGGCGGCCAGATCCAGCTCCATAAACTGTCCCCGGCGGTAGTATTCCAAATCGTCCACGTGCGCCAGATCGGTCTTCTGGGTCTCGTGGAGATAACCCAGCAGGGCGCCCAGCGCCAGAAACACGGCGGGGTTGTCCCGGGGCAGACGCGCCAGCGCGTCGTCACCGAACTGGCGGCGGATCAGCTTCTCCGACGGCTCCATCTGGAAGCAGCTGCCGGGCAGCTTTTCCAGATGGCAGTTGAGCCTGTCCTGCAGGAAGCCGTGGAGCGTCTCATTAAAAAACGCCGTCTCGTTGAGCACCGCCTCCGCCGGGGAAAAGCGCCCCAGCTCGTTGAGCAGCTGGGTAAGACGCTCGGCGCCGGAAAAGGCCGTGGCGTGCGCCTTGCCGGTGGAAATATCGCAGACACAAAGGGCGGCGTTGTCATCGTCCAGATAGACACCGGCGCAGAAGTTGGAGCGCCCATCCTCCAGGCAGGCACTGTCGATAACGGTACCGGGGGTGACGACGCGGATGATGTCCCGCTTCACCAGTCCCTTGGCCTGAGCGGGATCCTCCGTCTGCTCACAGATGGCCACCTTGTAGCCCTTGGCGATCAGCCGGGCGATATAGGAGTCAGCGGCGTGGTAGGGAATGCCGCACATGGGCATCCGCTCCTCCGCCGTTTTATTCTTGTCCTTGTCCCGGCTGGTCAGGGTGAGATCCAGCTCCCGGGACGCGGTGCGGGCATCCGCACCGAACATCTCATAGAAGTCGCCCAGGCGGAAAAACAGAATGGCGTCCTGATTTTGCTCTTTGATCTGCAGATACTGCTGCATCATGGGGGTCAGCTCTGCCATAGGGGCGTCTCCTTTCAAATCGTGATATAGCCGGTCATACCAGCTCTCCGAACAGCGCCCAGGTGTTGCTGTCGGTGATCTTTACGTCGCGGTAGCTGCCGATGGCGCTCTTGTCGCCCACCAGATGCACCAGCCGTCCGCCGGCGGTGCGGGCGCTCAGGTTCCAGCGACTGTCCTCCGTCTCGCCGTCCACCAGACAGCGCAGCGTGCGCCCCACATAACCTGCGTGGATCTCTTCGGAGATCCTGTTCTGGGCGTCGCACAGCCGGTCGAACCACACCTGCTTTTCAGCGCGGGGAACGGGGTCGTCCATTTTGGCGGCAGGCGTGCCGGGGCGGGGGGAGAAGATGAAGGTGAACAGGGCGTCGAACCGCACCTGCTCCACCAGTGCCACTGTCTCCATGGCCTCCGCCTCCGTCTCGCCGGGGAAACCGATGATCACGTCACTGGTCAGTACCAACTCCGGCATGACCTTGCGGGCGTAGGTGATCAGCTCCAGATACCGCACCTTGTCGTAGGGGCGGTTCATGGCGCGCAGTATACGGTCGCTGCCGGACTGCACCGGCAGGTGCAGCTGTTTGGCCACATGACGGCAGCGTGCCATGGTGTCAAACAGCTTGAAGCTGGCATCCTTGGGCTGAGAGGACATGAAGCGGATCAGGTAATCGCCCTCGATCTTGTCCAGCTCGCTGAGCAGGTCGGCAAAATCCCAGGACGTATCCAGATCCTTGCCGTAAGAGTTGACGTTCTGTCCCAGCAGGGTGATCTCTTTGTAGCCCTCCGCCGCCAGCTGCCGCACCTCGGCAATGATCTGCTCCGGCTCGCGGCTGCGCTCCCGTCCGCGGACGTAGGGCACGATGCAGTAGGAGCAGAAGTTGTTGCAGCCGTACATGATGGACACCCACGCCCGGGTGCGTCCCTCCCGGACGACCGGCATTCCCACAGCGATGGCGCCGTGTTCGTCCTCCACGGAGAACACTCGTCCCCGACGGGTATAGACCTGATAGAGCAGCTCCGGGAACTTCCACAGTGCCTGGGGGCCGAATACCAGATCCACGTGGCGGTAGGAGCGGCGCACCTTCTCCGCCACCTCCGGGCGCTGCGCCATGCAGCCGCACAGGCAGATGATCTGCTCCGGGTTCGCTTTCTTGGTGTGGGTCAGGGCGCCCAGATTGCCGTAGACCCGTTTCTCCGCGTGGTCACGGATGGCGCAGGTGTTCAGCACAACAATGTCCGCCTCTGCGGGTTCGGTGACGAACCGACAGCCCATAGCTTCCAGCATACCCATGATATATTGGCTGTCAGCCACGTTCTGCTGGCAGCCGAAGGTGTCCACCATGGCGCGGACGGTCTTGCCCCGCTGCTGGTGGAGCGCCTTGATCTTCTGTTCAAAATCCCGCTGGCGGGACATATCCGCGTCAGACAGGACGACGTTTTTTCTATCCAATGGTACCTCCTGCGCCTGCGGCTTCCGCCGTCAGGCGACACGTCTCTACTTTAATCATGGTATTATACCACATCCGCCGAAGCAACACAAGAAAGGCGCAGAATAAAAGTTGCAAATTTCACCGCCATGCGCTATGATAGGGTATATCCTGTAAACGGCAAGGAGTTTTACGATGCAGTTTGTTTTCTATATAGCGGCAGTGCTGGCACTGGTGGGCTGCGACCAACTGTTGAAGAGCTGGGTGGTGCACCATCTGGAGCTGGGGCAGAGCGCGTCGTTTCTGCCGGGGTTCATGCAGCTGACTCGGATCCACAACTACGGCGCCGCGTGGAGCAGCTTTTCCGGCAAAACGGTCATGCTGGTGGCGGTGACCGCCGTGCTGCTGGTGGCGGTGGCCTATCTGCTGATCCGCCGGATCGTGCAGCATCCGCTGGGCGTGGCCGCCTGCGTGCTGATTTTGGGCGGCGGCGTGGGCAATATCATTGACCGCATTGCCTACGGCTATGTGGTGGATATGTTCGATCTGCTGCTGTTCGAGTATCCGGTGTTCAATCTGGCGGACTGTTTTGTGGTGGTAGGCGCCATACTGGGCGCGGTGTACTATCTGTGGTTCTACGAAAAGTACGACAAGAAGAAAAAGGAGCCGGATCATGACGCTGAAGCTGACAGCAACACCTGATGAGGCCGGGATGCGGCTGGACGCCTTCGTGGCCGCCCATGCCGATGGACTGACGCGGTCACAGGCAGCGCGGCTGATCGACGAGGGACAGGTGACGGTGTCGGGCAGAACCGTCGTCAAAAGCTGCCGCATCACCGGCGGCGAAACGGTGACGGTGGACATTCCCGCGCCGCAGGAGACCGCAGTGACGGCGCAGGATATTCCGCTGGACGTGGTGTATGAAGACGACGACGTGATCGTGGTCAACAAACCGGCGGGACTGGTGGTACATCCGGCGCCGGGTCACCCAGACGGAACGCTGGTCAACGCGCTGCTGCACCACTGCGGCGATTCTCTGTCCGGTATCGGCGGCGAGAAGCGCCCCGGCATCGTTCACCGTATTGACCGGGACACCAGCGGGCTGATCATCGCCGCGAAGAACGACACCGCGCACCTGAAGCTGTCCGCACAGCTCAGCGACCATACGCTGGCACGAACGTATGAGTGCCTGGTAACAGGCAACCTGCGCGAGGACAGCGGCACGGTGGACGCGCCGATCGGGCGGCATCCGTCGGATCGCAAGAAGATGGCCGTGGTGCAGCGGGGCGGACGCCATGCCGTGACCCACTGGGAGGTCATTGCCCGCTATCCCGGTGTGACCCATGTGCGCTGCCGTCTGGAAACGGGACGTACCCACCAAATTCGTGTGCACATGGCGTATATCGGACACCCAATCCTGGGGGACACGGTGTACGGTGCAAAGAAGCCGGTTCCCGGACTGACAGGGCAGTGCCTGCACGCGGTAGGACTGCGTTTTATCCATCCGCGTACCGGCCAGCCGGTAGAACTGCACTGTCCGCTGCCGGAGGAATTTGAGACGCAGCTGCGGAAATACGCGCAAAGGAGTTGAAGTTGTGCAGGGGCGATCTCCACCGCCCCTGCACTTTTTTGCGTTTTTCTCACAAAAGGTGTTGACAAATCCGTCGTTCTACGCTATTATATTACCGTTGTCTGCGCGGTTAGCTCAGCTGGCTAGAGCACATGCTTGACGTGCATGGGGTCACAGGTTCAAGTCCTGTACCGCGCACCATCGTCAAAAGCCCTGAAACCACACGGTTTCGGGGCTTTTTGTTATTTTGACGAATGACGCCGCTGGAATACTTTGGAAAATGCTCGAAAAAGTTGCGAAAATGGGCTTTTCGGTTTTCTCGCCGCGACAAAAAAACAGGCGGCCTCCTTAATTGGGGAGGTCGCCTGTTTTTTTGAGAAAACTTCTTTGGTTGTGTTTATACCAATCATCTCACGGGGCAATCACAGAGCAGCGAGAAAATTTTTTGCTTATTATTTATTGCCCAGATCATCGTTTTAATGTATGATCACAACTTTTGAATCATAAAACATATTTTTCTCCTGCAGCAACGGATTGTTACTGACATCCAGCACCGTGATCTGATTATAGGAGCAATACAGTTGGCGTAACTGCGGATTATGGCTGACATCAAGCTCCGTAAGATTATTTCCCCCACAAGACAGGCTCTCAAGTGCAGCGTTCTGGCTAATATCCAATTCTGTCAGGGCATTCATTCCGCAATGCAACAATTTCAGGTTGGTACAATCTTTCACATCCAATTCAGCGATCTGATTCCCCTCTACATCTATTGTTTCAATTACCTGATTCCGTCCCAAAATAAGTATCTGCAAAGAGTTCGATCTCCACACAAGTTCTTTTATGTGCAGATTCTGGCCGATATTCATCACAGTAAGCGGGCACTCTCTTCCGCTGAGCTTTTCAAGGTCTGTGAAATACTCTATTCCTGTAAGGTCTGTTACACCGGTGAGCTTCAACTCTTTTGTGCCGCTATCCAGCCGCTGTCCACATCGGTCAACACATACCCCTCCTGCAATGGCTCTGTATTAAACAGAACCTGCTCCCAGATATACTTACGGAATACCTCATCCGGAAAAGCATCTTCCATCTTCATGCCTTCACACATCAGCGTCTGCGGCAAAGTATCACTTGACTCGCCCTGCGTTTCGGTGCTGTCTGTATTCCTCAATACCAACGTAAATAATAAGCCTCCGATCACTACCGCCAGTATAGCAGCAATCAGCAGCACCGGCTTCCCTTTCTTAGCAGTTACCGTCTCTGCGCGATGCGTTGTCTGTTTCTGCTGTACAGCCTTTTGCACCTCTTCTCCTGCGGGATTTCTTTTATCGGCTGCATTGCTCTCGTGCCGCTTTCCACCGGATTTCGGTTGTGCAAACTCCTGCAGCCCAGTCTCAGCATTATCGTTACCCTTCGCCTCTGCCGAGCGCTTCTGTGGCTGCTCTTTCATCCCCTGCAGCAGGGAATCCAGCGCTTCCCGCATTTCTACTGCACTTTTATACCGGTCTTTCGGATCAAACGCACAGGCTTTCAGCACAATATGTTTCAGCTCCGCGCTTCCATGCGCAGGAGGCGAGATCTGTTCTCCGGAAAAACGATGGTACAGGGCAGCCTCCACTTCCGAAAGCGTCGGGATCTCCGGCGGAGGCGGCCAGAAGGGCATTCTTCGTTCATTCAACAGCCAATATAGCGTCAGACCCAGCGAATAAATGTCCGCCCGGCTCCCGTATGGCTGTAAATTATATACTTCCGGTGCCATAAACTTATATGTTCCGGTCTTTGCACCGCAAGTCGTCTGTTCAATCGTTCTGGCGATGCCAAAATCTCCGAGTTTGTAATTTCCATCCTGAGAGACAAATATATTCTGAGGTTTTACATCCCGGTGAACAATATTGCGTTCTCTGCATAATGCAAGAGCGCTGCAAATATCCCGGCCGATCCTGGCCACCGTATACTCATCTACGGTATCTCCGAGCACATCTGTTAACGGACGCAAAAGTTCCATCTTGATATAAATGTCCCAGCCGATCCCGTTCTCGTGCTGAACATATTTCAAGTCATCACAGTATACAATATTCGTATGTCCTTTGATCTCGGTCATCAGGGCATATTCTTTTACAATATTGCGCAGACAGCTCTCGTAATGCCTCACAACGCTTTCCTGATTATAGCCGTCGCGGTACATCTCCTGTATATCCGCCTCATCCTGCGGAATGGAAATGATCTTCAGCGCGGCCTTTTCAGTATGGCTGAAAAAGCTCCGCTGAATCTCATACACTGCGCCAAAGCTGCCTCGCCCCAGAAGCCTTACCGTTTCCCAGCCCGGCCACAATTCTCTGTTTTCTGTCGCCATTTCTTTGCCCTTTCAGTCAATTTTACATATCAATACCGTGATATTATCACGGCCACCCCGCTGCAATGCCGCGCCGCACAGAGCCGCAGCACACGCTGCAGTGTCCGCATATGCATCCATAACAGTCGCAATATGCATCTCCGGCAGCATATCTGTCAATCCGTCACTGCACAGTAAATAACGGTCTCCCTTTTCCGGCGCAATTTCTCTCAGATGCGGCTCGAGCCGCATTTCTGTCGGATCGATTCCCAAGCACTGCGTCAACGACGGTTTTTTCCCTCTGCTAAAAGGACTCATATCCGCGTCATCCTCTGACAGGCGCTCCAGGCAGCCGTCACGCAGGCGATAAATACGGCTGTCTCCCACATTGCAAACATATATTCTCGCAGATGTCACGCAGAGCATCGCCACTGTGCACCCCATATGTCGCACCTGCAGATCCCGGGCACGCTGCACCACTGCGGCATTGGCGTCATTTATCATTTTCAGAATGGCGCCGCTGTCGATCTCAGTAAACGGTGACAACTCCTCACACATAGCACATATCGTCTTTGCCGCAGCAAGCGACGCTTCTTCTCCGAATGCCTCACCGCCCATGCCGTCAAATACAGCAAGGATGCTGGGCTTTTCCGTGTTCGCTTTCAGTTCCAAAGGTACAGCAAGCCCCTGCTCGCCATTTTTCATACAGCATCCGTTAAAGCAAAAATTATCCTCGTTATTGCCGCGCAGTGCTCCTTTATCGCACATACAGGCAGCTTCAAGTGTATATTCCATTGTTTTCTACATCCATATTGCGCAGCAAGGACGGATCGCTCCGCCCTTGCTGCGCTGATTCTGGTACTGACTTCTGTCTCGCCTATACCGTTATGACGATTCAGCCTATTCTGCGTTTTCTCATAGTCACAACACCTGCGCCGGCCGCAAGGGCAGCAACAGCCATGACCATGTAAATCGTCACGCCAGCATCCCCGGTTTTGACGCCCTCCACCCGCTGGTTCACAAGCACCAGGGCATAGGTGGAGAACTTATCGCTGGAGAAGGTAGCCTTTCCATTGCGGATCGTGGTATCCAGGAACTCTGCCTTTCCGTCGTGAACACGAACCACATAGATAAACTTACCATCCTTCATCGCATTGAGCATATCCTGCGGAATGTCCACAGAGATCTGCAGCGGTCTGGGCGTCTCCGTCAGGTAACGCAGGATCTTACCGGTGGCGCGCTCCATAACAACAGCGGAAATATTCATATACACGCCAGCGCTGCCCTTATCCTGCAGGGCACTGTCCAGCGCCGCCTTATCAGCGGCAGGCAGCTTATCCGCCGTGACGATCTCTGTCACAGAGGTAATAATGGTGCCATCGCCATTGTCCAGCACGGTCTTTCCATCAACGGCAGGAGAAACATCTCCGGGGGTACCGCCGCCACTTCCGCCGCCACCGCTCTTGACGCCGGTGACAGTCACGTTCTGTGCTGTGGTCTTCATCTCGCCGTCAGGATCCTTCCCTTGGCGGAACTCGGCTGCGATGGTGTGCTCACCGTTGCCGAAGCGTCCCAGTGTCTGGGCGTAGATCGTAATGCGGGTACTGCCCTCCGAGGATCGATAGTCTGTTCCCTCCTTGAGGAGCTGGCTGTCGATATAGAAGGCAAAGAAATCATCGTATACGCCCTCGGAGCGGAAGTCTACGGAGAAATCGCCATACTTATCCTGTACGTTCACCGTATCAGGCACTGCGTCCAGCAGCGCATAGCCCTGCGGGCCGTCATTGACTGCCAGAACATTTTCCTTGGTATTGTTCAGGATCGTCACTTCATAGTCCCGGGTGCAGGACATGCTCTCGTCGCCATTATAGACCGCCTTCACCGTAAAGGTATACTTGCCGGGCGTCGTGGGAATGCCATAGATCTCGCCGTTGGGCTTGATGCTCAGACCAGCAGGCAGCTGACCGGAGACACTGAAGGTCATTCTGCCGGTGCTGTGCATATCATTGGTCTGGATCAGCTGAGAGTAGGGAACATACTTGGTGCCGTCGGCAATGCTGTCCGTGGTAATCTTGGGTATACCCGACGTACCGGTCAGGTTGATGCGCACCTCTTCCACTGGTGTGCTGCCGCCGCCGGTGTAACCGATCACCAGCGTGCCGCTGATCTCGCCGCGGAGTGTATCGCCGGATAATTTGTCGATCTGCGGCACCAGCCGGATCTTGGCACAGTTGGGCAGCGTGCCATTACGCACAGAATTCCCATCGGGGTCTTCTCGATCCAGCGTGGTAAATGCACTCAACGTCGTAACATCGTTGACGGTCCAATAGTCATCAAGGGCAACATTCTTGGCATTCTCCAGCTTAACGTACAAGCCGGTGATGTCCTGATCGCCTACGTTGGCAATGAAGATGTCGTGATGGTCATTGTCGCCGCCCATGAGGTAGACCTCACGCTGGGGCATCTGCTTGCCATCCACTTCTACATAGTGTTCAGGGTTATTGGCCGCATTGACAAACAGCTTGGCGCCGCTCTGCTGGGTCAGGAAGGTCACCCAGTAGTTGGAGAGATTGCTGCCCGAGGCCACAGAATAATGCACGACCTGGCCGGAGGTAAAGGGGATCTTGCTCTGGCCGCTGATCTGCTTGGCTGCGCTGACGCCGCCCACGCTGGCAAAGACACTGGCCTCTTCAGAACTGCCAAACTCCGGGCAAATGCTGCTGTCCCGCACCGGGCTGTAGGTATGCTCTCCTGTTTTGGCGTTGTACGTCCGCTCCATCAAAAACAGCGTCCGATAGCCATTTTCGTAATAGCTGTCCACAAATCTGGAACTCGGGATCTCTTCGATCCGGTAGTCCCTCTTCTCTGCTTTTACTCCGTAAACATTGAAACTCGTACTCCAGTCGGTCTGACGCCGCGCTCCATCGTAAGCCTCCACCTTGATGCTGGCATGATGGATGTTCCCCTTTACATCCACAACCGTAAAGGCAACACCCTTGCTGAAGTCGGCGCCATAGCCGCCTCCCGCCTTACTGGCATCAGAAAACAGCTGCTGCTTGATGTCCACAGCAGAAGCCGGGATCTCTGCCTCACTGGCATAATTGCCAACGACCGCCTTCTTTACATAGGCAATACCGCAATCTGTACTTTTTTCCATCGAGTTGCGCATCCACAGATTCGTGTAATAGGTCTTATCTGCGGCATATCCCTTATCCAAAGTAAATATAACGTCATATTCCTTATTCGCGTAATCTTCTCTTACAGTCGGCAGAGAACTCCGTCCAGCGCCTTCGTCCCAATCTTTGTACAGTATACCATGCCCATTAAGCCACATATACGCACCATCGAGCTTAACCCTGTACTCCAGCGTGGTCACTTCGCCGCTGCCTTTGCGTTGGAAGGTAACTTTAATGCTGGATTTTTCTGCTGTCCCCAGGAGCAGGCCGCCCGCAGTCGTCTCATTGTCCTTGTTGAACAGCGCCTCCGTCACATCTTCCCCCTGGTAGAACGCCTTAACGATCACATCATCGCCAACAGCCTCATTCAAGGTAAAATACGCATAATAGCGGTCATCATTCTTCAGATAATCCCACATGGTGTCATCCAGATCCACCGACAAATACAAACGCCACCCTATCGGCTTGTTCGTCTCATTGCTCCGCATAAGACCAAAGCTAGGATTGTCGCCCACACGCGCCTTCTGGCCATTCAGCGTATATACGCCCACGTTAAACAGTCTGGCGCCTGGGGTTGTTTTGATACGGGCAATGTAACGGGTATTGTTCATATCCAGCTGATCCGCCGTACCGGCGATCAGCTCTACCCGCACGCGATCACTCGTGCCCCATCCGTACAGGTCGATCGTGCCGCCGACAGTTTCGAACTCATCCTGTGTATTGACCCACTCGCCATTCTCGTCTGTAAAAGCACTGCGCGCACAGACGGCCGGATCCTGCTCCTTCATGCCTAACAGCTGCATCAGTCTGGACACCGGGAACGCCATCAGCTCATGAGGCAGATACCCGGTCAGATCCAGATCTTTTTCCACCTCTTTCAGCGGCAGCAGCGAATCGGTGGCCGGTACTTCACCGCTCACCGTGTTCTGCACCGCAGGCTCCGTCGCCGGCGTCTCTTCTTCTGCTGCGGGCGCAGCAGCGGTTTCAGAGGCAGGCTCCCCGTCCTGCTTCTCCCCATCCGCAAGTACAGCGTCCGTTTCACCGACAGTCCCCACTGTCGACTCCCCGCCGGCAGGCAGCGTCTCATCTGCCGCGCCGGCGCTCTCCACAACAGGCGCAGGCTCTGCCGCTCCGCCCACATCGGCCGCCAGTGCCGTCATGGGCAGCATCGTCCATACCATTGCCAGCAGCAACAGGATGGTGATGCTTAATTTTCCTCTTCTCACAATTATCGTCCTCCTTTGTTATTTGCGAGCTTCAGCAGCTCTTTTATGGAATAAATGCGGCTTTCCCGCAGAATTCCCCTCATGTCATCAAACAGCAGTCTGCCATCTGGCAAAATATCGCACAGATCCGGCAGATCCGCCAATATCTCCCCCCGCTCATTCAGCAGCATACCGTAGCGGCTGCCGCCGGCAGTCATATACTCGGCAACCACATATTCTCCCGCCTGCGTGACATAAGTCAGATAATCCTGACTCTCCAGCTCACCCAGCCTTTTCCCGCTCTCCCGGTCATATACCTCCGGTGTGCCGTGAAGCGGCGAAATGATACGCAGACGGTCTGTCTCGAATTCTTCCAGCAGAGATTCATCCGGTTGCGCGCCAGCCGTTTCAGACACGACCCGACCATCTGCAGCAGAATAGCGCCGCACCAAGCCGTCGTAGTATATCACGTCCAGGAAGCATTCACCTTCCTCACGACGGTACTGCTGGTCGTATACCTGCTCTGCATTGGGGATCGTCGTCTCGCAAAGCAGCGTACCGTCTCGCTCATACAGCCGGAACGCATCATAGCGGAACAGCATGACCGTTTCGCCATCTGTGCTAAGGCGCGTCTCGCTGTGTATGAATGCAGGATCGTAAGCAAACACCTGGGCATCCGCATGATTTTCCAGCTTCACGATCCGGACATACGGCGTGCTATGTGAGGCGAATGCCGCATAGCTGCCACGCAAACACACCAGATCCATATCGCTGTCGTCGGTGACCTCCGTAATGGCGGCGGCAGTGGCATCAAAAATCGTGCAGGAATTCCCCCAAGCTGCCACCGTGTAACCGTCACAAGAAAAGCCGGTTATATCTGCAGGCGTATAAGCCGCTTCCATTTGTTCGCCTGTTTCCGGATTCAGCTTGACCAGCACATCGCCCGAGGCAGCAAAAATCCCCTGATCGTCCGCATATACATGGAACGGGATCGTCCCGGAAAAGTCACATGTCTGCTCCCATGTTCGGGTATCCAGCACGGCAAGCAACGCACCGTCACTGCCGTTGGCAGCATAAGCGAAGTAATGTCCGAAAAAGCCTCCTTCGAAGTGTCCATAGGGAGACGCGTCAAAAATCACTGCCTGTGTGTCGCTATCCAGATCAAACACCGATAATGCGCCACCCGTAAGACTCACTGCCAGCCACCGGCCATCGGCGCTGAGTGTCAGCAAATCGTCCTCCGGATCTATAAAGCTGTCATTGACGGGCTGGTCCTGATGCAAATCGTCAAAGCTGACACACCGCTTTACTGTGCCGCTCACCGCGTCATACACCACCGCCTGCGTATCGGCTTTATTGACGGCAGCGACAACAGCTCCATCCGCAGAGCAAGCTATAGCCGTGGCCGGTTCACCTGTCCACAGCTGTTCACCCGTCTCTGCTGAGCAGGCCGTCAGGCCGTTTTCTCCGGCATAAAAAAGGCAACTGCCGCCAAACACAACATCTGCCTGTGCCGAAGCTGCTGCCCGCAGCTGCGCCAGCAGTGTGCCAGTCTCCATATCATAGAGCTGCACCTGTCCCTGTGTCAGTGCCGCCAGACGGGTGCCATCCTCCGACATCGCCAGCTTCAACGTCTCGCTGGGCAGTGTCAGCAGCATATGAGCGCCAAAATGATCCGACAGATCATATACACCCAGTGCCTGCGTCAACGCCCGCTGCGCTTGCGCCGTGTAGGGAACCGCCAGCAGGCTTGTCTTCTGCGGCAATGCCTCCACGGCATACGCAAGCGCTTTCTCTGCATCGCCCCGGCGGTATGCGTCATTGGCATATTCCGCCAATACCAGCGCGTTTTTCATCTGGGCATTTTGCCGCAAACCAAACAGTGTTAATGCCCCGCCCAGCAGAAATACTGCACACAGCAGCACAATCGACCGCCGCACGGTACGCTTATAGCGAATCGTACGCGAATCTCTTTCGTACAGGTGTTGAAAATCATACAGCATCTCTGCTGCCGATTGATAGCGCTTCCCCTGATCCGGCTCCATCGCCTTCAGCACGATAGCCGCTACTGCCGGGCTGACCAGCCCGGTCGGCGGTGCAGTAACTTCACGCGCATCCTGAGGCGGACGCTGTCCGGTCAGCAGATGGTACAATGTTGCGCCCAGGCTGTATATATCCGAGCGAACATTCAGCAAAACCGGTCGGCTGCTTCCAGATCGGCCACTGTCAGAAACGCCTCCGGATGACGGAGATCTTGTCTGTCCGGAAGAAACCTGTGTCTCCACCATCTCCGTTACAATGGTGGCAGCCACGTCCACATTGCGAGTACGGCTGATGCCGGAATAGTCAATGCCATAGTGCTCCGGTGAAGCGTAACCCCGGCTGAAGCCCACCCGGACAGCACCCTCTTCCCCCAGCGCCAGCGCAATATTGAAATCAATCAGTTTAATGTCACCCTGCGGTGTCAGCATAATGTTCGCCGGTTTAATGTCACCATGCAAGATGCCGTGCGGAGGTCTTGTATGCAAATATTGCAGTGCCTCCAACAGCTGGCATGCCCATTTGATCACCTGTGGCTGTGAAAAACGCTCTCCACACTTAAGGGGTTTATCCAGACTCTCCCCTTCCACATAGTCGATCACAGTATAGACAACGCCGTTTTCCTCAATAAAATCATATACCTGCGGAATATATGTATGGCTGAGGTTCTTCAGCGCATCCACTTCACGGCGAAGAGCTTCCGGGCGTTTTGTCAGACTGCGTCTGTCCGCTTTCAGGACGACCAGCTTGTCCAGCCGAAGGTGTGTTGCCAAATAGACAACTCCACCGCCGCCGGAGCCAAGTTCTCTTATGATCTGATAGGTACCTGCAATAACCTGAGACATACTACCTCCTCAAGCCATCACCGCAAGCACCATATTCCGCTTCCAGCGCGGCCAGCAATCTTTTCTTTCTGCCTTTCAGGAGCAACAGCGTGACCAGTCCTCCCAGCAGTGCAAGCAGCATCAAAGATAACCCTATCTCCGTAAACAGGCGAATGGTCAAATCCGTCATACGCTGCGTTCCTCCCAGATATAATCAGCACCACTGGTACCAAAAGATACCTTATCACCGCTTTGCAGGAGATGCGGAACGTTCGGTGTCAAACGTTTGCCCTGTACAAAGGTGCCTGCACTGGAACTAAGATCCACAATGGTATAAGTGCCGTTTTCCTGTCGTTCAATAGCCGCATGATGACGGCTGACCGCTTTGGTATTCTTTTCAAATTCAAAACTGGACTGCTTGTGCCCCACCGTTATATCATACCGGCCAACGGAAAAGATCTGATGCGGCTGGATCTCTATCCGGATCTCCTTCGGCAATGACGGATCACCGATCAGCCGCAGATGGGTCGTTTCAAGGCCCTCATCCAACATCGTTTCGCCGTCAAATTCATCTGCGTCGGCGTAGCTCACCGCAGGCGTCTGCGCGACCAGCGGCGTATAGCAGGGCTTTTCCTTCTTCGCTGGAATATTTATAGCCGGGATCTCGCCCTGAGAATCATCCATATGATTCTCAGCCGTACCAAATCGCAGCTCCTTCTCTTCGGCTTTTGGTTCTTTCTTTCCAAAAAGACCGCCCCATCCTTTTTCCTTCTTTTCTTTTTTAGGTTTTTTCTCTTTTTTATCCGGTTTCTTTTCCTTTTTTCCGCCCTTCACATCAGCAAAGTTAATAACAATATCGTTCCCGTCCAGGCTCGGCTGTTTTGCTTCCTCCCGCATCACCGGTACCGATACACCTTTCGGCGCCGCCGCAGGTGCCGGAGATATAGGCTCCTGCATTACCGCCTCCTGTACCGGTCTTGCAGGCCGCTTCACCTCATTTATCTGCGGCTGCTGCACAGGCGCCAATTGTTTCGCACTGCTCAGCATCTGCAAAAATGTTTTCGGCTGGAACCCCTGCATGATGGATCTCAACACCTTATTCTCAATGCTCTGATCCATAACAGGGTTCTTATGAAACAAATCGATTACCATATTCTTCAAGTCATCGAATTGCATGCAGGGCTCCATAGCCGGAATATAAAGATAACTGATTTTTTTACCGCTCTTGTCCACATACAGATACTTTGTATCCAGCACAAAGGAAAAAGGATTTAAAAACCAATCACCACAGTCCAACAGCGGCTGCAGCAGCTGCTGCCAAAACGCAATATATTCATCTGCCGTTTTCTTGTTGAAAAAATATTGCAGCTTTGTGTATCGCTCCACTTCATAGGTGCATTCCACAAATCCATCTATCACGCGGTAATGAAACGGCACAACAAAGTCAGGCATATCGGCCTGCAGGGTATAAAGAGCACTCTTGTCCAGCTGTCCCTCCGGGATCCGTACCGTCGTCATTGTCCCCGACAGGTCAATCCGCTCCTGAATCTCAAATCTCATATGCCGACCTCCTTTTGATATTCCACCAGTGTAATAAACCGCCAACCGTCCGCTGTTTTCACCGGGGCACTCCCATCAGAAAAGCTCTTTGCCTCCAAAAAATCTGCTGAAATCACCATTTTACCCGCTAAGCTGATATAGCCCCAATACCGACCCTTCTGAACTGCCGCCAGATGTTGTCCAAACGACAGAGCATCATCGAACTGATAATTGATTTTTAATTCTCCTGCTGTATCAATGAAGCCCCATTTCCCGTTCTTTTTTACTGCAGCCCAGCCATCTGCAAACGGTCTTGCATCCTCATAGGTATCTCCCAGCTGTTGACCCTTTACATAGAGCAGCACTTTATCCCCTAAACGAGCAAAGTACGCATCCTGTGCGCAGCATCGTCCCAGTTCATCCATAATCAACGCATCGTACTGCGGCTCAAGCTGCCACGTACTGCCATCCGGATCCATAAAGCCCCATTTCCCATTCTTTTTAGCTGGAATGAAGCCGTTGCTGTACATTCCCATCTCCTCTACCAGCAGCTCGCCTATCGCAAAATCCCCGTTGGCTAACCGCCATCCTTCGCTTGTCTTTACGCCAATACGGTCATCATTCAGGTTCCCGAAGTCCGTGATCTCGGCATGCGAGAGCGCATAGCGATTATTGTCACTGTTAACTGCGGTGAAGGTCGTCCCCTTTTTTGTAATAGCAACTCCGCCATAAGTACTGATTCGATCATATTCGCAGGGTATTACCACCGATCCATTTGCCGTTGCAAGTCCCCAGCGCCCGTCATTTTCTACCTGAATACCTCCGTTACAAATCGCGGTGACATTCTGATAGGTATTGCGATTCATCTTATACAAATAGCGTTTTTCTTCATAAAACTGCCGCAACGTTTCACTGCCGGTTTTTTCAATACCTTCCCGAAGCGTTTCCAGTGCCTTACTGGCTTTATTATTGTCCAAATAATACTGTGCCGCCTCTTGAAACACCGCCGGGTCTGCGTTCTTCCTCGCCATCTGCTTATCCAGCAGATCCGTATACTTCCTGCGGTACCCGCTCGTCTCCAACAGATTCAGATACACCGTCTTCAAGGCTTCTTCCGCCTCAAGTGTATATTTGGCATTGTAGCCAACCGCTTCTTCCAAGAAGGGCTGCGCCCTTACGTACGCTTTATCCTCCAGATAAACCTGTGCTTTTTCAAGCAGGTCAGCCTGCTTTCTGGCGTCCGATTTGCTGGTAACCGCCGCCAGCCAAGCAACCAGTATCAACACGATACAGGCAATTGTTAACAATATCTTTTGTGTGCGCTTCATGCATCCGCCTCCTCTATTGGATATATACCGTCAGCAGTATGCCGACATACAGGAATGGTACCAACGGGATCGTATCCTTTTTCCCCAGCTTCTTTGTTGCAATCAGGATCAGTCCTACAATTGAAGCCAAAACCGCCCCCCACAGCATCGCCGGAAAAACCCCATTCATACCTAAATAGAGCCCTGCCGCCGCCATGAACTTTACATCGCCGCCGCCCAATCCTTTTCGGCTGATCAAATACACCAGAAGAAACAGAATTCCCGCTATCAGAAAACCCAACGCACCACTGAGCGCTGCTGCCAATGCCTGTTCCGTATGATAAAACAGCTGCGGAACCAGCAGGATCAACCAAGCTGCCAGCATTGCCAGCACCAGACTATTGCTTACTCTTTTTTTCTTAAAATCGCTCCATGCCGCAGCATAGCCAAAAACCAGAAGCAATGCTCGCAAGAGCAGCACATATGCGTTCAACTCACCATTTTTCAATAATAGCAGCAGACCGACTACCAAAGGAATTCCCAGATAGGGGAGCCAATGTTTATATTCCGGTATTTTTTTCACTTTTTATATCCCTCTCCCAGTCCGCTTAGCCAGGCTTTTGTCAAAACCTCCTGTGTAATGTGCAGCTTCGGCTCCGCAAACGGAATCAGCAATGCTCCAAATGTATAGTCCACATCGTACTGCACAACAATCCTAACATCACCTTCACTCGTGAGTAATGTGCTGTTCCCACCGCTATTGACATTGCGGTCAAAAATCTTGAACCTGTAAAAATCCAAGCCCTCCAAACCGCCGAGCACCCGGTACGTCTTGAGATATTCATCCCCACTGACACCGCCGTTTGACAGATAGTGCCCTACCAGTGGGCGAATGATCTGTTCAAATGCAGCGCTCTTTGCTTCGCCCAAAGCACAGTTCATCAAATCCTGCACCACCGCTTTTGGATCAGAAGCCGCTGCATCGACCCAGCCCTTAGCCTGTTCAACAGCTGCCTGCCCGTGTGTTCCCAGTTCACTGGGGCAAAGATTCTCAATCGCATCAATCACCCCATTGATACTGCTCTTCATCTCATCGACCTCACCGCGAACCGCATCTGCCTTAGCCGCATTGTTCATCATATGTTCTGCCACACCAGTCACTTCCAGCGTATAACTGTACATCGACAGCATTTCTGCCGCTTGTGTGATCGCATAATGTATACGGGTCTGTATGGTCACGATATTGATGATACTGAGGATCGACACGATCAGCAGGACAAACAGCATAAAACTGCATACAGTCTCTACTACGATATAACCGTTTTCATCCCGGTATACACGCCGCATATCAATACCCCCTGTAATCTGTCACCGCAATCTCCAGCATCCCCGGCGGGATTTTTCCATTGACCCCCTGCCGGGCAAAAGGCATCGACAGAAACAGCATCTTCAGTTCCAATGTCGTCGTCAAGCTAAAATCTGTTACAGCCTCGCGCATTTGAAACATCTCCGCCGCTTTCATGGCTGCTTCTCTTTTTGTATGGTCTTCTCCTTGGCCGCCGATGTTCTCTTTTTTATTGGTCACATTCATCTCAATCAGGTTTGCTGTACGTTGCGCCAATACATCTCCATCGATCAGCAGCAGAAACAGGCGCATATAATCCTTGTACCCCATGCCATTACGATCATCGTCGGATTCCTCCTTGATCGTCAATGTTGCCTTTTTGATCCCGGATGCTCCTGACCTGATAAGCCCCAAAATACTGAAGCGCCAACCGTTATCCGTGTCATTTTTGTGATCGCCCTGTTTATACAGAGAGACTTTTGCACCGCCCTTCAGCCGGCCTACATCCAAAGCTGACTCCGCCAACGCCAATGCCAGACGTCCCAACTCACCGGCCACCGTCGCAAACGGCCCTGCCCACGACAAGGCACCCTTGATCGCCATGACAGAATCCTTTACCGATGGAATCGAAAAGGATGCCACATAATTGAACACAAAGCGAACCAGAAAAATTAATCCGGCCACAGACTTCAGATTATTGATGGCATTGGCACGATCTCCATGAAACAGATATTCCATCTCTGACTGATAGTAGTAATTCACATCAATTCCCAGTGGAATGCCGTTCATATTGATCTCCGGTATACTCTTGCCATCTTCATCCTTATTGCTGTCGCCCTTTCCAGTCGCATAACAGGAAAACATCTCCGAGTCATACGTCAGCAGCAGGATCTTATTCACAGCTGACTCCATACCCTCACCAATTCGTGTCAGGATACTGTCGCTCATGGCGTCATTGATCGCCCCCGGATCATCTCCCCAATCCTTTTTATCTATGAAATCCGAAGTGTCCTCTTCCCAATCGGGCGCAGCAGATGCGCCCTTATTCTCAAAGACATAGGCGCCCTCCGGCTCATAGAGGAATATGTCTTTCAATTTTCCCTGCACTGTACTGATCAGCTTTTTTAAGGCACCTTTATAGGAGTCTCTGTTATTGAGATTTTCGCCGCCGTACAGCTCTTGCAGCTTGTCATAAAATTCCTTGTTATGCGTCCCTGTAAATTCCTGAAACAGTTTAAATGTACCAAGCGTAGAATACGTGATCGGATCCACTGTCCGCAGCCGTTCCAGATCATCTCCGGCGCTCTCATCCATGTGCAATTGCTGCGCCAGATCATAGGTAATCTGACTATTGCGCAGCTTATCGATCAAGCTCTCAAAAGTACAATAGAAATCATATCCCAAATTGGGATCCCCGTATTTGATGTCATCTTCCAGCTGTCTAAGATTTTCCTGAATCTGCGGTTTATCATGCTCCATCATTGCGTTGGCCATTGCTGTCAGATCATATTGCAGCAGATCCCGGTAGCTGTCCAGCGTGGACTTTTGGGTATCCGGATCCTTTTCGGTCATCCCGGTACGCAGCTGTTCTGAACAGCCGCTCCCGTTCAGATCGCTCTCCAAATTATCCACCATGCGCCGAAGCTCTTCCTTCTTTTCATCCGCTTTTTCGCAGAGAGTCCGAAGTGCCTCGAGACTGTTTTTAGAACCGGAAATATAGTCCTTCAGCGCAGACTTGCTTTTCCCGATAGATGCATTTAATCCAGATGTATTAAAGTTATTTACCCAATACCCCTTCTGATATTCGTCCTCCTCATCATAATAACCCATTATCCACCCGCCATGGACGGTACCGCCTGTAATCAAGGCTTTTACATTGCTCCAGTAGCCGTTATAAGCTCTTTGCCGGTCTGCCTTTTTATTTTCGTCATCTTCCAGATGATACAGCTTCCGCTGGTTTGCCATATTCTGAATAGATGTCTCTATATCCATCATGGTGCCGGCCTTACCACAAATAAAACTGTTAATGGATTCATAGGCAGAATCCTCTCTTTTTCCTGCTTTATTCACTTCATTGATGCACTCATAGATCTGCTTATAGAGCTTATCGATCTCCTCTACCTTTTCATCAATGTCCATCTTCTGCTTCACGATCCTTGCATCCTGCTGTATTTTTTCAAAGGCGTCCAACGCCGCTATGATTTCTTCCACAATAATTACCGGGGCGCGATATTTGGCGTACTCCTCAATCTGCCTGCGCAGCACAGCTGTATTGGCAAGATTTTTATCCTTTGCCGGCTGGACATCCCCAGCATGTACAACCGAACCATAAAACAACTGAAATGTACCCAGACCCGTATCCTTTGCTTCTTTCCCCTCCAGCGCAGCTTTGACATACTGCTCCACCATACCAGAAAATGCCGAATCCGTTGTCATCATGCCAAAGAGTCCATACAGATCCTGCAGCATAGCATCATAGCTGGCCAGCAGAGAATTTGCCGCCAGCTGGTTTGCATCCTGTGCAATGCTTTTTGCCGCATAGGCACGCGTCAGATCCACGCCAGTACCGCTGATCAAAACTGCCGGGATCAACAGCAGCGTTACCAGTACCGTGACTGCACCCGCACAATCTCTTTTTATTTTTTTCAGAAACTTTCTCATAATCCCATCCTAAATTCCCAACAGTTCATTAAACTTGTTGAGAAATTCGCCCACCTTGCTGAATGTTTTATCCAGGCCGTATTTTTCTGACAGATCTATAACAAGATCCACCGCCAAATCTATATTCCTGACAAATTCATCACCATTTTGCACCACAGCCGTCGATGACACCGTAATAGGGATCTCATTCTTCAGCCCCACAAATGTCAGATTCACCGGCATTTTTATAGTCTTTGTGGCTGTGACGATGATCTCCTTGTAAACAATGTAGTTCAGCACGCCATACTGCACTTCAAGATTCCCGGAGATCTTTACCAATCCTTCATTTTCCAGTTTTCTGACCATCTGATCCGCAGCATCTGCTTCGTCTCGTTTGTTCCCCCTTAAGGCGCCAAAAACTGCACCATATACCGTTCCCAGATCTTTTTTGTCCTCCAACCAGTAATACTGCCCGGTAGAAGGATCGCAGCGCAGCCATGTATCACTGCGCTCCGTCGCCAACGCGGTGGCCGCATACTGCGTGGCGCGCTGTAAAAGCGCCCTTGTCGGCAGATACATCGCCAGCAGCATCAACCCGGCAAATACCATAAAAATAATAGGAAAGAGGATGGTTGCTTCTACTACAGCATATCCTCTTGTATCCCTCCAGAATGTCTGTTGTTTCAAAGCAACCACCCTCCTCGTTACATTGCGGTACGTTATCAGCCCAATGTCTGACTGCCCTTGATGCCATTGCCAGCACCTGTGATGTTATCCCACATTTCGCCCAGCCAGCCGCTGAGGCTGCCCCACAACGCAACGATCGCCAGAACGGCCACCAGAATCAGCAGCACGGCTACCACAACGCCGGACAGTCCCCGCTCATCATTCTTGAAATCTTCGGCTGCCATCTTTCCTTTCAGATAAGCGCCCGTCATCCATGCATTCACTTTTTTCAACATTTCTCGGTTCTCCTTTCTCTTTATGATTTTTCTATGTACAGCGCCGCTGTGCGGCGGAAGTACCCGCTTTTCTGTACGCTCTACAGGCTCATGAAGTTCATTGCCACCGGCACCATGATCATCACCAGGATCGCCACAAACAGCAGCATAGTCGGGATCATTAATTTGGAATTTGCCTTTTCAGAATCCCGTTTTGCCGTATGACGACGCTCCTGCCAGGCGTCATGCGCCATGCCTTTCAGCAGCGCACCGATTTCCGCATTACCTTTGGACTGGCTTTGAATCAGAGCAGAGGCCAGCTTTGTCGTCTCTTTTGTATTGCAGCGGCCAAGGAAATTCGTATACGCCGCCGTGGGTTCCACCAGATTGTCCAGCTCATCAGATGTCTTTCGCATTTCCTGATAGAGCACCAGTTCCTGGCTATATGCCGTCTGTTTCCACGCCTTGTCCACGATCATCCCCGAGGTCACCAGCAGCGCCAGTTTCGATACTACATTGGGAAACTGGCGGCTGATGGCCTCTCTTCTTTTCTTCACAAGGTCAGCTACCTCGTCATAAAAGGCATAGACCACCACCAGCACCAACAACGAGCCAACGATCATCACCGCCAGCCCCCCAGTTTTATTGCCGGATGCCAACAGCAGCACTCCCAAGAGCAACGCTGCCGCAACTCCGATAATTGGGTAGGACAGCATCTGAGCCACCAACTGCTTTGCTCGCTCGGGCGCATACTTCTTCCCGTACAGCTCCGTATACCGGGCAATCAGTTTACGCTGTATTTCACCCTTGCCCAGTTTATCAAAGCGTCTCTGCAAGGCAAAACCCGGCATGGCAAGAATACTGATGCTCCGCAGGTCTCCCTGCTGCAGTGATTGATTTTCCTTTTGCAGCTTGTAAATCGTCTTTTCAGAATCATCCTTCAGAAAAACAGCCATCACCTTGGCGGGTAAACCGTGATAGGTCGCCAGCTGTTCCCTGTTCTTTCTGCTCTTGTCCTGCAGCTTTTCAATTTTCTGTTGGTTATTCAGAATCTTGTTATAAGCTGCAACGATCCAATCCTCCCGTTCCACCTTACCCAACTGGACAAGCCAAAATAACATGAGGGCTGTGGCAACTATTAAAACAAGCAGCATATGGCATCCCCCTAAATCTGAACATTGCTGAACTTTTTAGCCATCACATAGCTGATGATAAACACGATCAGTCCTCCGGTGGCCACAAATCTTCCTGCATTTGTTGTATAAATGCTGTCCATAAAGCCTGCTCCGGCATAGGCGATCACGCCCAAGATCACCAACGGCATCATCAGCATAATGTTGACCTCGGACTTCGCTGCCGTCATCAATGTATCGATCTCCATCTCGATCTCCATCTTATCCGCGATGATCTGCTGCGTTTCCCGAACGATCTCATCAGCACGACTTGACTTTCCCTCGATCGTAGCGTAAATTGATGCAAAACTGGAAACATCTTCCAGTCCGCTGCGCCGGGCAAAATCTTCGAATGCCTGTGATAGGGGCATGGCGTTTTGGAAACGGCTCAAAATAATATCCAGTTCTACGATAATATCACTGTTTTCTGAGTAGATCAGTTCCAAGTCGCCACGTGCACTTTGCAGAGCCTTGAGCACAGGGTTGCCGGCGCGCATAGAGACCGACATCGCTTCCAGCATATCAAAGAACTGAAGCCGCAGCTTTTTTATGCGCGCCGCAGTCTTGTTGCGCTGTGCTGTATAAATGTTGACAATGCCGACCGCTACACCGCCCAACAACGAAAGTACCCATATCTGATAGAACACATGAAGCACAAGAAAGCCTGCAATAAATCCTATTAAAAATGCCACAATATGATCTGCCAGTGTGGAGCAGCTTTCCGTATAATCCGGAATCTCCAGCTTTTTCACCACCGGGGCTTTTATCTTCTGTTCGCTTTCGACAACCTCCGTTGCCGCAAATACGTTTTTTCCCATAGGTCAACTCCTAAATTTTCCGATAAATACCGGCATTCTCCAGCTTATGCGTGTTTTGCATGGGGTTGTCCGTCCGGTACAGTCCTCCTACGACCTTCGCCTTACTGCTCTGTTCTGTTTCACGGAACTCGTACAGCGGATTAATGTGATAGGTTCTTGTAGTGGAATCATATCCCAGGATCTCAACGATCTCCATCGTCTTTCTGCTCTTATCCCGCAGACGCGAAAGATGAATGATAATATCCACCGCGGAGCCGATCTGCTGCCGGATCGCTTCCAACGGCAAGCCAGCAGCACCCTGAAGTACCATCGTTTCCAAACGGCTGAGCATATCATAGGTAGAGTTCGCATGACCTGTAGAAAGAGACCCGTCATGACCCGTGTTCATAGCTTGAAGCATATCCAACGCTTCTGCACCACGAACCTCGCCGACAACAATCCGGTCAGGGCGCATACGCAGCGCCGACTTTATCAGGTCTTTAATGGTAATCGCACCACTGCCATCAGGGCCGGCATTGCGGGTCTCCAGCCGCACAAGGTTATCAATATTTTTGATCTGAAGTTCTGCCGAGTCCTCGATCGTAATAATCCGTTCGTCTCTGGGAATGAAATTGGACAATGCGTTCAGGAATGTGGTTTTACCGCTTCCCGTACCGCCACTGACGAAAATGTTATAGCGAGAGCGAACCAATAATTCCAATACCTCAGCCACTTCCGGCGTGATAGAACCATATTCGATCAACTTGCTTACCGTCATCGCTTCTTTGGGAAAGCGTCGGATCGTTACGATAGGGCCATTGAGGGCAACCGGCGGCATGACGACATTTACACGAGAGCCATCCTCCAAATGCGTGTCCACGATCGGCTCACTTTCATTGACGACTCGACCTGCTTGCGACACAAACTTTGTAATGATCGTCTCAAGCTCTTGCCTGCTTTCAAAATGGTTGGTCATTTTTTGCAGTTTGCCGGCTTTTTCAATAAATATATCCTGATACCCGTTTATCATCACTTCGGTAATATCTGTATCCGTGATGATCTGTCCTAATACACCCAGTCCGCGAATCGCTTCAAAAACAGCAGTCTCAATGCCCTTTTTTTCTCTGAAATTCAAGGACGACAAATGCTTCCACGCTTCAGGGCTGTTTTGGCTTGCCCACTGGATTTTCTGCTCCAGCTTTTTGTTGATCAATACGCGCAGTTCCCCATCATTCATGGTCGTCAGATCCGGATGGCGGTGTACCTCCGTTTTTAACTGCGCAATCAAGTCGTTACGTATCTTTTCGTCCATTGCCGCCTCCTGTTCTGTCAATTGAAGTAGCCAGATGACAATGTCTTATACACCACAACAGGGTCAGATGCCTGTACCTCTGGCAGCAGCACAGAGACCAATACTCCGTTGTCCGGTGTCTTTGCCGCACCCCGGTTTTTTACCAGAACGGATTTTTCCCGAATAGATTCAAAAACACTATGCTGCGCACAAAACTGCTCCCATTTTTTCTGACAGGCCATTTCACCGGTCACTACCAACAGGATCTTGCGTGCCGCCGAAAACAAAACCTCTGCGCGTGCGCTGCATGCGCCGGAATAATCTATCACAACAGTATCGCAGATTCTGGCGCAGGCGTTTATCAGAGTCTTCACATCGTCGGCAGTCAGTTCGTTTATATCGTCGTAGTTATCCGGTTTACTGAAATAACCTATACTGGAGCCCGGATCCTCTATCCGTATGCTTTGCAGCAGCAGCTCCGGATTTGCATCGAGTCTCTCAAAAACGCTGCTGATGCTCTTCCCACTTGCCGAAAAATATACATCCACACTGGAGAAGGGTTCCAAATCGAGATAGATAACTTTTTTACCGGCAGCCGCTACCTGGGCAGCGTATGCCAACGCCACCGTCGTCTTTCCGCAGCCTCCCGCAGGTGACCAAACTGTAATGATCTCCGCACCGCCATCTATCTCCGGATCATTGTGGGGCAGCATGGAATAGCGTTCCAGTATGGTCGCTGTAATCGCCGAGATCCGCTGATACTTCTTGATGATCTGTACCCGCTCATCTATTGCGGAAACATCTGCCATACCGTCCCACAGCAGAATCGGCATTCTCACCGCAGCCATATCCAGTGAATCCACCAGTTCCGGATCTACCAGCGCTACATCAACATGATCGCGCTGCAGAATCTGCTGGAGCCCCTCCTCCCCCGAACACGCTGTGATCTCCAGCAAATTTGCATATTTTTCCGACATTACGCGGGACAACCGCTCCACATAGTCATTATCCTTCAACGCAATCAAAATCCGAACTTTCATACCGGCTTCCCCTCAACTTTCTTTCGTCAAAATGGCAAGTGAAATATTGTCTCTCTCCCCTTGCCCAATTACAAACTCCACCATTTCCCGGATCGTCCTCTGGAGACCGGTTCTTTTTATATTGGCCAGTCTTTCTTCGATCTGTCTGTCCTCCATGCGCTTATATAAACCGTCAGAGCACAACAAAAATGTATCTCCCCGATACGCTCCCTCATCGTAAAACAGAGGCATATTCCCGCTTTTTCCAATGCAGGCTGTCAGCTTTCCATGATTCGTATGATCCTGCGTTAATTGTCGTAGAGTCCCCTTTCGAAATGCATAAATCCGACTATCACCAGCATGTACGACAAAGTAGCTGTGTTCCTTGATCAACAGAGCAGATATGGTTGACGCCGTCTGTAATCCCCGCTTTTCTGACTCTGCCACGATCACACGATTGATTTCTGAAACAGTGTGGAGCATTTTTGTCCCTAACCCCATTTGGCGAGTCACCTTGCCAAACCACTCTCCCATCAGCCTTGTTGCTGTAGCAGATGCAAAAGCGCCATCCTTCATGCTGCCTACACCGTCGCACACCACTGCCAAATAAACGCTCTTTCCTTCTATCTGTCGCTCCTTCAGCAATACGCCGTCCATGTTTGAACTGCGCAAATTCTGAACGCTGATTCCATCATATTTCATCTCAACAATTGCCTTTCATAAATAATTACCCGGCAATATTGGGCACTTTGCGTAGAACTGCCTCTTCTACGCAAAGATAAATCAATCCCACAGAGTAGATAGTCGTTCTATCTGTGACCGCTTGAGATCAATCGACGTATGCACATATGTATTCAGTGTTGTCGCTGTACTTGTGTGTCCCAACAGTTCGCTAAGTGTTTTGACATCCATACCCAGTTCAATACAGCGAGTTGCAAATGTGTGCCGTAATGTGTGGTAATTGACAGAACGCACGCCACACCGCTCCAGAGTCTTGTGAAAACGATATTCATACGTCCGTGGGCTGACAAATGTATGATGTGTAGATAGCACATATTCCCCCACCGAAATCTTATGCAGCATTTTCAGGATGTCATGTAATTTGGACGGTATCGGAATCTTTCGCAGCGAAGAAGGAGTCTTTGGTGTATCGATCATCAACTCTCCCCGACCAGCGTCGGTTTTCTTCCGTATAACAGTCCCATTTACAGATAATATGTAGTCATTCTGGTCGATGTCAGCCCAATTCAAGGCGCACATCTCTCCTATTCGCAAGCCAGTATTCAGTGACAAGAGAATGCCTAGCCCGGTAAATGAGGGCTCAGCCAACAGCTGTTGTTCTAATTGCTTTTGCTCTTCAACTGTGAGCACCTCTATTTCACGCTTATTGATATGCGGCCTGTAAACCGTTCGTCGGTTTGGGGCACAAAGATTTTCTTCTGCGGCAAACAGCAGCACTGCATTGAGAATGACCGCCATACTGCGAACGTAGGCCGGAGATAATCCTCCGGTTCCGTTCAGACGGCCTTGGCGTAATTTTTGCTCTATAAAAACATCCAACACTTCCGGAGTTAACTCTGCCAAAGTATACGTACCCAATTCCGGTATAATATGACGTTCAATTAAATACGAATATTTTTGCCTGGTAGACACCTTTTGCTGTGCCCATTTAACCTGTTGCCAACACTGTAGTATCTGTGAGAAGGAGGTGGTACGGCGTGAGTCGGTCATCGTGCTCAGTATATGCTTTACCTGATTTTTTTCTTGTCTGCAGCTCCTCTTGTAAGCTGTACTACTGCTATTGCGGTAAATTATCTTTTGATTCATCATGCAGTTGATCTCCTTGTTCATCATTAAAATTTTTGCCCTAAGCACAACATAATGCGAGCAGCAGAGCAAACATATCTCCTTCGTATACATTCAGGAAAATATGTGGTGCTTTTACCAAAAAGATGTAGCGAAATAAAGCTGCCTTATTGACAATTTCCATGATAGAGTGATACTATAAAGCAGTACCATAAAATGTGCACTTTGCGTAGAAGAGGCAGTTCTACGCAAATTATAATACATTCAAAACATAACAGTGTATAATTTTTGATTTGTTATTGATATATGAGGTAATTCTAACAAGGACGCCTTCCCGGAAGTAGCTTGCTGATAGATGCACAAAACATCATTGCAATTCAACGGAACTCCGGCTATACTGGTCATAACAGCTGCAGCTGTCACTATCAGAACGAGGGCAGGCATGCTTTTTGTCAGGCGTGTTCGCCCTTGCCAATCGATGTTAGCAGCACTTTACAATGCAGGACAACACCAGGCAACAGGACAACACAGAAAGGGAGCGCTGTTCTATGGATCGGATCAAGAAGAATTTCGGTTTTGGCTATATGCGGCTGCCCATGAAGGACGGCGAGGTAGACACCGCGAAGACCTGCCGCATGGTGGACGCTTTTCTGGAGGCGGGCTTCAACTACTTCGACACGGCACACGGCTATCTCGACGGCAAAAGTGAGCTGGCTCTGAAGTCCTGTCTTACCAGCCGCTACCCCCGCGACCGCTACGTGCTGACAAACAAGCTGACGGACGCCTATTTCAAGGAGGAGGCGGACATCCGCCCGTTTTTTGAGAGCCAATTGGCTGCCTGCGGTGTGGATTATTTCGACTTCTATCTGATGCACTCTCAAAACCGAAAGACATTCCCCCACTTCAAGCGCTGCCGCGCCTATGAGACGGCATTCGCCCTGAAAGAGGAGGGCAGGGTGCGGCATGTCGGCATCTCCTTCCACGACAAAGCCGAGATGTTGGAGCAGATTCTGACAGAATACCCCCAGATCGAGGTCGTACAGATCCAGTTCAACTACGTGGACTACGACGACCCTGTAGTACAGAGCCGAAAGTGCTACGAGGTCTGTCGAAAATTCGGTAAGCCCGTGCTGGTCATGGAGCCGGTGAAGGGCGGCAATCTGGTAAACAACCTGCCGGAGGAGGCCAAGACCGTATTTGAGGCGCTTCATGGCGGCACACCGGCCAGCTATGCCATCCGGTTTGCGGCCAGCTTTCCCGGCATCATGATGGTACTCTCCGGCATGAGCACGCTGGAACAGATGCAGGACAACATCCGGTTTATGCAAAACTTCCAGCCCCTTGATCAGCAGGAGCTGGCCGCCGTCAGGCAGGTACAGGAGATCTTCCGCAGCAAGAACCTGATTCCCTGCACCGGCTGCCGTTACTGCGTGGCAGGCTGTCCCCAGCACATCCAGATTCCTGAGCTGTTTGCCGCCATGAACACCAAGCAGATCCACCACGACTGGAACGCGGACTTCTACTACCGCACCGTATACACTGCCGAGGGCACCCGCGCCTCCGACTGCGTGAAATGCGGTCGCTGTGAAAACACCTGTCCCCAGCACCTGCCCATCCGGCAGTTGCTGATGGATGTGGCCGAGACGTTCGAAAAGCCATCCGAAGCGTGATAAAACCCGCCGCAACCTGAAGTTGCGGCGGGTTTTTGACAGTGTAAGTTAAAGTTGATAGACTTTTGACTGTTTTTCTGGTATGCTTTCAGTGAAAGCAGGTGATACGATGCACAAGACCTTTCCCTTCGTTCCATGGCAGACGGCGTATTTCCTCCGTTGGCTGCGGGATATGTCCCGTCAAGGCTGGGCGCTGACAGACATCCGCGGGGGGGGCGTACCGTCTTTCGTCCTGCTATCCACAGTGTGGAAATACACTCTGTTTCCTGTCGGCAGTTCAACGGAAGAGGACGCGGAGCTGTTGCGGCGGTTGGAGGACGGAAACCTCGCCGTTCCGCCTGCCCTCGACCGCCCTATGCCCGGCAAACTGACACTGCCGGAGGAGCCGCATCTGTCCGCATTGGTGGGGCAGATCGGCCCGTATCAGTATGTACAGCCGGTCAATCAGCTGCGGCGGGACAACGGCTGGGAGCTTGTATACGACTGGGGCAGCTTTTCCGTTATGCGCCGCCTGCGGCCTGACGCCGTACCGCCGCCGTCACTGGAAGCTGTCATCTCCGTTGCGAAAGACGCCTCGAAGCAGCTGCACCGCAGCAACATCTGGCAGCTGGCACTGCTGATCGCGCCGGCCATGGCGCTGCTCCGGCACAACAGCCACAGTCCCGGACAGATCGTTCTGCTCGCCGGCATTCTGTTGTCTCTTCTCTTCTACGTCGTTCTTATGCGGCTGTTCCGCCGTAAGCGCGACGAATCGCTCTCCTATGAAGAATGTCTCGCCACCACATCTGCCCTGGCACTGGTGGAAACTATTTTGCTGGGCAGCTTTACAGCCGGCATCCTGATCTATCATACCCTCAAAATTTTACTGCACTGACACACACGCAAAGAACGCCATCCTTTCGGATGGCGTTCTTTGCGTGTGTCAATCGTTTTTTTACCGCTGTCCCTTATCGTACGGGATACCCTCTGCCTTGGGTGCCCGGGACTTCTTGGATGTGAAGGCCAGCACGACCAGCGTGATAATGTAGGGCAGCATACGGTACAGGTGGGAGCTGATGCCGATCTCGGCCAACCAGTACACACCGTCGCCGTTGATGTCCAGGCTGGAGTACGCCGCGGCAATACACTTGAACAGGCCAAACAGCAGTGACGCTCCGGCGATGTTCAAAGGCTTCCAGTTGCCGAAGATCATCACGGCCAGCGCCAGGAAGCCGAAGCCCGCCACGTCGCCGTTGGAGCTGCAGTTGGCGGTAGTCAGCGCATAGACGAAGCCGCCCATACCCGCCAGCGCACCGGAAATGGTGGTACCTGCGTAGCGCATCTTATAGACGTTGATACCCAGCGAATCCGCTGCCTGAGGATTCTCGCCGCAGGCGCGCAGACGCAGGCCAAAGCGGGTCTTATACAGCAGGATCGACAGGATGACAAAGATGATCAGGCACACGTAGGTAGCCAGATACACCTTGTGCAAAAATGTGTTGCCCAGGAAACCCAGATCGGCGGTCTTATCAAAGCCCAGAGTGGTCTTTTTGATCATGAACCAGCTGGCAGAGTCGCCCGTGGCCATCTGCAGGGTATTCTGGTTGGCGATGATACGGATGAGAAACAGCACCAGTGCGGGCGCCATCAGGTTCAGCGCCGTACCGCCGATGGTCTGGTCGGCACGGAGGTTGATGGAGGCAAAGCTCAGCAGCAGGGAGAAGATGGCACCCAGCAGCGCCGCCACCAGCATGGCCAGCAGTTCAAATCCCTGTAAGGCCACCCAGTTTCCGGCAGCCTTGGCCGCGTCAAAGACGTGCGCCTCCTGCATCAGGCGGACAAACAGCACGCCCACAAAGGCGCCGAAGATCATGATACCTTCCAATGCCAGGTTGATGATACCACTGCGCTCGGCGAACACACCGGCCAGCGCCACGATCATCAGAGGAATGGCGTAGATCAATGTCTGTTGGATCAGGAATGTCATACGTTCGTCCCTCCTTCCTCAGCATTTTCCGCCGTGTCCGGCGGCGTTTCCTCCGGGGCATCCAGCGGCTGCGCCGCAGCCTCCGCCGGCACCGGTGCGGTGGTAACCGTGTCCGCCGCAGCGGCCTTGCGCTTCCTGCGGCCGGTCAGCATCATGCGGATCACCAGAGAGAAAGCGGACAGATAGACGATGACCGAGATGATCACATCGGTGATGTACTCGTTGTAAGCGGTCAGGTTGGTCAGCTGCATACCCACAATATCCAGCATGGCCATGAAGATACCGGTAAAGATCACCGCGATGGGGTTATTCACCGCCAGCAGCGCCACCGGGATACCGTTGAAGCCCACGCCGGGCAGGGACTGATAGGTCGTCCAGTAGAACTCCGTGTTGCCGCTGAGCCAGTACAGAGCAGCACCGGCGCCCGCCAGCGCACCGGCGATGGCCATGGACAGCACGATATTGCGCTTGTCGGGGATACCGGCATAGCGGGCGGCGTGACGGTTGGAGCCGCAGGCCTTCAGCTGGTAGCCGAAGGTGGTCTTTTCCATGATGATATAGACCACGATGGCCAGCAGAATCGCCACCAGAATGCCGCCGTTGACCTGCGAGTTGGGGAAGAGCTTATCCAGCCCCATCTTGGCCGTGGCCACGCCGTTATAGGAGGTCTTATAGATATAGCCGGACTTGGTATTTTCCACTATATTCTTGAAGTTGCTGATGTCAAAGAGCCACGTCACCAGATTGGCGGCGATCCAGTTGGTCATGATACAGGCCAGCACTTCGTTGATGTTCAGCAGCGCCTTCAGAAGGCCGGGGATAGCTCCCCACAGGGCACCTGCCAGCATACCGCCTAAAAAGGCCAGCAGCCAGATCACACCGGCAGGAACGGCCGTAGAGGGGATACCCAGCGCGATGCACAGGGAGACCAGCGTACCCATCAGGTACTGGCCGGGTGCACCGATGTTGAAAAGTCCCGTCCGGAAAGCTACCGCCACCGAGAGGCCGGTCATGATCAGCGGCGTGGCACGGAAGAGCATATTGCCCAGATTCTGAGGATTAAAGCCCCAGGTCAGTGCGCCGGAGGCGTCGCGTCCGGTGCTGAGAATGCCAGCGAAGATCAGGCGGATACCGTCCCAGATGCCGCCGGAGATCTTGCTGTTGCAAAGGCCCACGATGACCACCACGACACCGCCCACCAGCAGACCTACCAGAATGGAGATCAGGGACGCCGCCAGCTTCTTGGTGCCGTCCTTGGCATACAGCGCAGTCAATTTCTCTTTCATACCGGTTCACCCGCTTTCTCTGCCCGCTTGGCGCCGGCCATATACAGACCCAGCTCCTGTACGGTGATCTTCTTGGGATCAAACTCACCCACAAGCTCGCCCTCGTAGATGACGAGGATCCGGTCGGACAGGCTCATGACCTCGTCCAGTTCCAGGGACACCAGCAGCACCGCCTTGCCCCGGTCGCGCTCGGCCACCAGCTGGCCGTGGATATACTCGATGGCGCCTACGTCCAGGCCGCGGGTGGGCTGGACCGCCACGATCAGATCCTTATCCCGGTCGATCTCACGGGCAATGATAGCCTTTTGCTGGTTGCCGCCGGACATACTCCGGGCGATGGTGACCGGCCCCTGACCGCTGCGCACATCATACTGCTCGATCAGATGCTGGGCATAGCTGCGCACCGCGTCACGGCGGATGAAGCCGTGGTTCTGGAACTGGGGCTCCCGGAACCGCTGCAACACCATATTGTCCTCCAGCTTGAAGTCCAGGATCAGGCCGTGCTTATGGCGATCCTCGGGGATGTGGCTCATATGTCCGCCCCGGCGGTGAATGGATGCGCGGGAAATATCCTCACCGCACAGAGTGATGCGGCCGGTGGACTTATCCAGTCCGGTCAGGCCGTGGATCAGCTCCGTCTGGCCGTTGCCGTCGATACCGGCGATGCAGACGATCTCTCCGGCGCGGACGTTGAAGGTGACGTGATTCACCGCATTGCGCTTATGGGTATGGGAGGCCACGCACAGATCTTCCACCCGCAGCACCTCGCCGCCGGGCTTGGCGGGATCCTTCACCACCTCCAGCTGTACGGGGCGACCCACCATCATGTTGCTCAGCTCCTGCTTGTTGGTGTCGCAGGTGTTGACCGTACCGATATAGCGACCCTTGCGCAGCACCGTGACCCGGTCGGAGACCTCCATGATCTCATTGAGCTTATGGGAAATAAACAGGATGGACTTGCCCTCCGCCGCCAGATTCTTCATGATCTGCATCAGCTCTTCGATCTCCTGGGGCGTCAGCACAGCGGTGGGTTCGTCGAAAATCAGGATCTCGTTGTCCCGGTAGAGCATTTTCAGGATCTCCACGCGCTGCTGCATACCGACGGTGATGTCCTCCACCTTGGCGTCCACATCCACCTTCAGGCCATAGCGCTCGGACAGTGCTTCCACCTTGGCGCGCGCCTCCTTCTTCTGAAGGAAGCCCAGCTTCGTCGTCTCGGCACCCAGAATGATGTTATCCAGCACCGTAAAGACCTCCACCAGCTTGAAGTGCTGGTGCACCATGCCGATACCCAGTGCCGTTGCCACGTTGGGATCCGTGATCTCCACCCGTTCTCCGTTCTTGCGGATCTCGCCCGCCTCCGGCTGGTACAGGCCGAAAAGAACACTCATCAGCGTGGATTTGCCCGCGCCGTTTTCGCCCAACAATGCATGGATCTCGCCCTTTTTCAGCTGGAGCGTGATGTCGTCGTTGGCCTTGATGCCGGGGAACTCCTTGGTGATGTGAAGCATTTCGATCACATACTGGGGAGTATTGTCCATGCCGCCACCTGCTTTCTCTAGATTTCTCTTGCACACCATATGCAAACTATTTTTATTATACCGAATGCCCTCGTGGATTGCAAGGCTTACACGGCTATTTCTACGAAAAAACGGCTACCGCAGCGGCGCTTTCTGTGCAAAAAGAGAGCGAGGGCTTTGCCCTCGCTCTCTTTCGCTTTAAGTATACAGTTGACTTACTCGACCACGTTCAGGGTCAGGCTGTCCGTGCTGGCCAGCTTGGTGTAGTCGTTATCAACGACCAGAGAACCATCGGC
>CAKTMQ010000003.1 GCA_934573945.1 uncultured Oscillospiraceae bacterium
GGAACGTGATGGGCTTGCCGTGGATCTCCACCTGATAGGCGCCGATGTGCTGGGTGATGCCGCCGGCCTCGCCGGAAGCCACATGGGCGTTGCGGATATAGTCCAGCAGAGAGGTCTTGCCGTGGTCAACATGACCCATGACCACCACCACGGGGGCACGGGGCACCAGATCCTCTTCCTTGTCCTGATGGTCGTCGATCAGCTTCTCTTCGATGGTGACTACCACTTCCTTCTCCACCTTGCAGCCCATTTCCTCGGCAATGATGGCGGCGGTATCGAAGTCGATCATCTGGCTCAGGGAGGCCATCACGCCGTTCTTCATCAGGCACTTGACCACCTCGGCGCCGGTCTTCTTCATACGGCTGGCCAGCTCGCCCACGGAGATCTCATCGGGGATCTGCACGGTGACAGGAGTGTTCTTGATAACCTCCAGCCGCAGCTTGCGCAGCCGATCGGCCTCTTCCTGCTTGCGCTTGTTGGTCATGGGGCCATTCTGCCGCTGACGGGAATTGCGGAACTTTTCCTTGCCCTGGAGCTGATCCTTCTCCCGGCGGCCGCCCCGGTTGTTGCTTCTGTCCGCCATGTCCTGCAGTTTCTCATCGTACTTGTCCAGATTCACATTGGTAGCTTTGCGGGTATCCACCACCTGCTTCTGGGGCACGCGGGACATGGGCTTCTGGGGCTGCGCCTGGTGCTGCTGGTTCTGTGCCGTCTTTCCATCGCCCTTCTGCTGGGGCTGCTGCGCTGCGGGACGTCCGCCGCCGGC
Source organism: uncultured Oscillospiraceae bacterium (assembly GCA_934573945.1). Taxonomy (GTDB): domain Bacteria; phylum Bacillota; class Clostridia; order Oscillospirales; family Oscillospiraceae; genus Vescimonas. Next base: position 767 of record CAKTMQ010000003.1, read on the forward strand.
AGGCGCCGCCTGCTGGGGCTGCTTCTTCGTCTCCGGCTTTTTCTCCTCCGGCTTTGCGCCCTCGGCAAAGATGGTCGCAATGCTGGAGATCTGGTTATGCTGGGTCAGATACTCAAAGATGAGAGACAGCTCCCGATCCTCCAACACCTGCATATGGTTCTTGGGGGTCTCGGCATACTTGGTCAAGATCTCCGTCACGTCCTTTGTGGCAATCCCGAAATCCTTCGCCACCTCATGCACTCTGTATTTGTTTGCTACGCTACCCAAATAAAGCCACCTCCATCTTAGTGAGCGAAACGCGCCGCGTTCCGCGTATGTTCCTAACTTACTGCTGGCCGGACTTCTTCCGGCTGCCCTTGCCCCGTTTCACCGGCAGCGAACCGGCAAACCGATCCGCGCTGCGGACGGGTCTCCCCCGTGCACCGCTGCGGCCGCCGGCGCTTCGCTTCCCGGTGCCGCGGCGCTCGCCGTACCGCTTTGCGCCGTCGCTCCCGGCGCCTCGTACCGGACGGGCTGCCGCCGTTTCTCTGCGATCCTCCGGCTTCTTCTCCGGCGGCGCAGGGGGTGCAGGCGGCTGCGCCGCGTGCTCCCGGTGCTTGCCCCGGCGCAGGTTTTTCTCATGGCGGAGCTGCTCGGCACGCCGTTCCATGGCGCGCTGCGCCTTCACATCCAGCTGCTGCGCCGCCGCTTCATACCGGGCGGGATCCAGCGCCGCCAGCTTCTTCACCACCGCGCCGGCAAAGCCGATCTCCGTCACGGCACACATGGCTACACTGGTGCGCCCCAGCGCCCGTCCCAGCGCATCTTTGTCCGCCGGCACCGTCAGGCACAGGCAGGCGCCCTGCTCCGCAAAGGAAAAGGCACGCCGCTGAGAGGACGCCCCGGCATCCTGCGCCACCAGGATCACCCGCGCCTTCTTGGCGCGGGCGGCGGCGCCCACCGGCTCCTCACCGATCTCCACACGTCCGGCCTTTTTGGCCAGACCCAGCATGGATAAGCTCTGTTCTATCATGCCTCGCCGCCCTCCATCTGCGCCTCCAGCGCGTCATAGACCGTTTCCGGTATGGCGGTCTCCAGTGCCCGTTCCAATGCCTTGGACTTGCGGGCTTTTTTCAGGCACGCCACGTTGGGACACACATAGGCGCCCCGGCCGGACGCCTTACCCCGGCCATCCAGCAGGATCTCGCCCTCCGGCGTGCGCACCACACGCAGCAATTCCTTTTTGTCCCTCATCTCCCGGCAGCCGACACACTGCCTCTGGGGGATCTTGCGGGGTTTCACAGCCATGCGGCCACCTCCCTGTATGTTTGTTTCTCAGTCCTCGCTGTGAGACGCGGGCTTAATGTCGATCTTATAGCCGGTCAGGCGGGCTGCCAGACGGGCGTTCTGTCCCTCCTTGCCGATGGCCAGACTCAGCTGGTCGTCAGGCACCACCACACGGCAGGCCTTACCCTCCGGCGCCAGACGCACCTCCAGCACATCGGCGGGCGCCAGCGCTGCAGCGATGAATTCAGCAGGATCCTCGGAGTACTTGATGATGTCGATCTTCTCGCCCCGCAGCTCCTCCACGATGGCGTTGACACGCTGACCCCGCTGACCGACGCAGGCGCCGATGGGGTCGATATTCTCGTCCTCGGACCATACGGCCATTTTGGTGCGGTTGCCCGCCTCACGGGCGATGGAGCGGATCTCCACGGTGCCGTCGTAGATCTCGGGGACCTCCAGCTCAAACAGCCGCTTCACCAGACCGGGATGGGTGCGGGAGATCAGCACCTGGGGGCCGCGGGTAGACCGGCGTACCTCCACCAGATAGACCTTCACCATCTGACCCTCGGTCAGCGTCTCGCCCGCCACCTGCTCGTTCTGCGTCAGCACCGCCTCGGTGCTCTCGGAGCCGGTACCGATCTTCAGGATCACGTTGCCGTTGCGGGGATCAATCCGTACCACGGTGCCGGTGAGGATCTCATGCTGCTTGGAGTTGAACTCGTCATAGATCATGCCATGCTCCGCCTCGCGCAGGCCCTGAATGATGACCTGCTTGCCGTTGCCGGCGGCGATGCGGCCGAACTCCACGTTCTCCACCGGCAGGTTCACCACGCCGCCCACCTCGTTCTTGGCACTGAGCTTACGGGCGTCCTCCAGCGAGATCTCCGTGCCGGGATTCTCCACTTCCTCCACGATCTCCTTCTGTACATACATCCGCAGATCGTGCTTCTCCTCGTCCACGTCCACGATCACGTTCTCCACGCCCTCGTGATCCCGCTTGTAGGCGGTGGTCAGCGCCTGAATGATCTTGCCCATCATGAAGTTCTGGGGGATGCCCCGTTCCTTCTCCAGCATGGCCAGCGCCGCAAAAATCTCATCACATTTCATGATCCGTTCTCCTTACCTCTTACACGAAACTTTCCTGCTTAAAATTCTACCCGCAGGCGCACCAGCGCCACTTCGCTCTTTTCAAATCGCACCGGCTCCGCGCCGCCCATATCCAGCAGCACCGCGCCGTCGTCATAGCCCGCCAGCTTCCCGGCGAACTCCTTGCGTCCGTCCCGGTTTTTATAGGTCTTTACCAGCACAGGACTGCCCATGAACCGCGCAAAATCGCCGGGGCGCTTCAGCTGCCGCTCCGCACCGGCAGAGGACACCTCAAACATATAGCTGGATTCAATGGGATCTACCTCATCCAGCAGATCGCTGACCTTCCGGCTGACAGCCTCGCAGTCCAGAATATCCACGCCGCCCTCTTTATCCAGATACAGCCGCAGATACCACTGGCCAGCCTCCCGGACATACTCCACGTCCCACAGCTCACACCCGTTTTCCTTTGCAACAGGCTCCGCCAGCTCCCAAACGACATCGGTGACTTTTTTCATAGAGAACCTCGCTTCTTTTTGGTGAAATTTCCGATTTTTAAGAAACGGTTTTTGCTCAACAAAAAGAGCGGACAGAACGTCCACTCTCAGTCAACACATACTACCATGACGTATGATACCATATTGATATAGGAATTGCAAGGGGTTTTGTGGAAAAAAGCGATCAGAAAAGGACTGTTATGTGCGGATTTTTCGACGGATTACGGCATCAGGCGGGTCGAAACCGACCCGCCTGAAAAAGTCCCACAGAATTACTCCGTCATGATCCTCAGGATCACCCGGTCTGTCTCCCGCATTCCCTGTGCCGCCAGTACGCCCACGTTGCGGACGGTCTGCTCCACATCGACACCCAGAATACCGTCGCCGGGACGGAAGTCGTTGTTCGTGCGGTACATATCATGCCCCAGAATACCGCAGCCGACGCCCATGGCGATCTTGCTGGCGCAGCTGGCCTTGGCGCCGTCACAGATGCAGCCGGAGATCATGGCCACCGCGTTTTCCAGCGTGTGGGCAACACCGTCGTAATCCGCGCCCCGGAGCCAGGCGATGCCGCAGCCGGCGCCCACGCCGGCGGACACCGCGCCGCAGTAGGCGCTGAGCCGGCCGATACCGGTCTTTTGATGGATGGTGATCAGGTCGCTGAGGCACACGGCGCGGAGGATCTTCTCATCGTCCGCACCGGTGAGCTTGCCGTATTTCCACACCGGCACAGAGGCGGTAATGCCCTGGTTGCCGGAGCCGGAACAGATGACCACCGGCATTTCGCAGCCGTTCATGCGGGCATCGCTGCCGGCGGCAGCCCATGCCCGCGCCTGAGTCTCCGGGTCGTCAGAGGCAGCCAGCAGCGTGGAGCCGATGTTGGCGCCCCAGTCGTTGCGCAGTCCTTCCTCCGCAATGGCGGAATTCTTTTCGATCTGCCGTCCTACCGTAGGCAGGATGGTCTCTATCGGTACAGTTTCGGCGAATGTGATGATGTCCCGGACGTTCAGTACGCTCTTATTCTGGAGGTTGTCCTCCGCGTTGGCGGTCAGTGGCTTTTCCAGCAGGGCGACGCCGTCCTTTTCGATGTAGATGATGTTGGTGTGGTTGTTGGCCACCCGCACCGCAGCGGTGTGACCCTCCCGCTTGCCGTGCAGAAAGATGTCCAGCAGGCAGGGGGTCTCCGGGCAGGTGACCTTGATGGGTGTGGTATCCAGATAGCCCTGGATCGCGGCGACGTCATCTTCCGTGACGTTGGCAATCACCTGCAATTCCGCGTCCGCGTCGCCGGCCACAATACCAACTGCAATGGCAGCGTCGATGCCGCGACGGCCATTTGTATTGGGTACGACTACGGATTTCACGTTCTTGAGGATGTTGCCGCTGACTTCCGCCAGCACTTCTTCCGGTTTTCCGCCCAGCACCTCGCGTAACTTGGCAGCACAGTACGCAACGGCGATGGGCTCTGTACACCCTGTTGCCAGCAGGAGTTCTTCCTGCAGGATGGCAGCATAGGCCGCCATCGTCTTTTCGTTCAACATCATGACATTCTCCTTTGTATTTTGTTTTATATCGTTATCCGGCATATTGCCGGACAGCGCTTCCGTTATCACAGATCCGGCACATCATCCTCCAGATCCACCCAGTCCTGCACGTCCACCACGGAATAGTCCGTCTCGGTATTGCGGATAATGATCCGGGAGAGGCCGGCGTTGATGACCAGACGGCGGCACATGGCGCAGGAGGTGGCGTCATGGAGCAGCTCACCGGTCTGGGCGTTGCGCCCCACCAGATACAGCGTACCGCCCACCATATCCCGCCGGGCGGCGGAGATGATGGCGTTGGCCTCCGCATGAACGCTGCGGCACAGTTCGTACCGCTCACCCCGGGGCACCTGCATGGCCTCCCGGGTGCAAAAGCCCATATCCACGCAGTTGCGGCGACCCCGGGGCGCGCCGTTATAGCCGGTGGAGATGATCTCATCATTCTTCACGATGATGGCGCCGAACACCCGCCGCAGGCAGGTGGCACGCTCCAGCACCGTTTCGGCAATGTTCAGATAATAATTTTCCTTGCTGATCCGCGGTTCCATAGATGATCCTCCTGATAGGCTTTTTACTGATTATATCGTGTTTCCGGGCGCTGTTCAACGAAAAGGGGCAGAAACATTCATCACGTTTTTCACAAAAATTTACGGCATTTTTTGAAGAAAACGTGAAAAGGCAGCACAAAACAGCGCCGCGGCAAAAGGCCGCGGCGTTGTTTATGCCGTCTCTTCAGCTCTTATTGAGTTTATACAGATTCTTATCGGCGGCGAAGTTGGTCAGCTCATAGAGCACCAGCACATCCGTGGCCTCCTCCGCCAACGGCTGCACGCTCTCGCGGTAGTACCGCAGATCCAGCACCGTGATGTTGTCGTAATCCTTCACCAGGAAGGGCAGGAAGCTGTTGGCAAAGCTGTCCTTCACCAGCAGCAGAGACCTGCCGGTATTCGCGCCGGTCTCGATGTCCACCTTGGCGTAGTTGCCGCCCATGAAGATCTTATAGTGATCCTTCTCCTCCAGCGCCGTCATGTCGTACAGGCTGTCGGACACCGTGCCGTCGCAGTCCATGGAGCGGATGGCGGCGTCAGAAGCGATGGTCACTCTGTCATAGGGGCTGTCCGGCAGCAGCACCTTGGAGTACAGCGTGCCCTGGAAGGTGGTGCTGGCCGTTTCCAGCTGCCAGTCCTGCGGGGTATGCCCCGTGGCGGCGCACCATGTCTGATAGGCGGTCAGTGCGCCTTCTGACGTCCAGTGATGGTCGGTCTTGTAGTACATATCCGGCGCGTCCGCCGTCAGTGCAGCGCGGACATCCACCGTTTCACGGGGGAACGACGCCAGCAGCGTATCGTAGCACTGCGCCGCGCCAAACAGCGGCGCGTTGGCGGGCAGCAGGTCATGCAGCATATAGGCCGGCGTGGGCACCATCAGGATGCGGCAGTCTCTGTCGCTGTTGGCGTCGAAAAAACGGCGCACCTGCTCCAGATTCTTCTCGTACTGCTGCATATCGAAGGTATCCGGCGTCACCTTGGCAAAATAGCGGCCATCCCGCCCCAGCCAGGTGTCGTTGACCTCCAGCCGTCCCGCAGCGCGCTGCACCAGCGAGGCGGACTCCATCCACACATCCCGCAGCACGATCTGGTCGGCCACATAGTCCTCCGCCTTTTGGGTGAAGGTGCCGTCCATCAGCGTCGTCCACGTCAGCTCCGGCGGCAGAGCGAGATAACGGTTCTCGTTGGGGGAAAACTCCCGATCCGGTGTCAGCAGCGACGCCAGCGCCAGACCCACCAGCACTACAGCGATGGCCAGCAGCGGCGCCAGCTCACGGCGCTCAGGCGGCCTCAGCCGCGTGCCGCCCTTTTTCTCTTGACTCATGGAAAAACGACCTCCCTTGCCATCCGGTCATCAGAAGCGGAAATACAAAAACGGGTTGTAGCTGTCGCCCACCAGAAAGGCGATGGACAGCAGCAGCAGCACCGTCACGCCCACGGTGCGCGCCGTGACGGCAGCGGTGTCCGACATACGCGTCTCCGCCCGGTTCCACAGCCGCAGCGGCCCGGTGGTACAGCCGATGGCTGCCAGCACCAGCAGCACCGCATTGGAACGCAGCAGGTACAGCGCCGTACCGTCCACGAAGTGCGCGGTGAACATGGCGGCGAGATACTGCCCCAGCTGGCTGAAATCAGTGATGGCAAACAGCACCCAGCCCATGATGAAGCACAAAATGGTGTAGACGTGCCCCACGAACCGGGGCGCCTTGTCCAGCCAGCGCAGCAAAAACAGCTTCTCCAGAATCAGCAGCACCGCGTAGTACAGCCCCCACAGCACAAAGTTCCAGCTGGCGCCGTGCCACAGTCCCGTCAGGAACCAGACGATGGCCAGATTCAGGATCTGCCGCGCCTTGCCGCGGCGATTGCCGCCCAGCGGGATGTAAACATACTCCCGGAACCAGGTGGACAGGCTGATATGCCAGCGGCGCCAGAATTCCGTGACCGTGCGGGACTCATAGGGGTGCTCGAAGTTCTCCAGAAAGCGGAAGCCAAACAGATGCCCCAGCCCGATGGCCATGTCGGAATAGCCGGAAAAGTCGAAATAGATCTGGAAAGTGAAAGCGATGGCGCCCAGCCATGCCGTCACCGCCGAAGGGTCGGACATGGCAGCGATCTGCTCCCACAGGGCGCCCACCTGATTGGCGATCAGCACCTTTTTCGCCAGACCCACCACAAAGCGCTGCATCCCGCGGCTGGCCTCCAGCACGCTCTCCCGGCGGTACATCAGCTCGTGCTCCACCGTCTTGTACTGTACGATGGGGCCGGCGATCAGCTGCGGGAACAGCGTCACATAAGCGCCGACGTTGAGGATATTGCGCTGCGGCTTGACCAGGCCGCGGTACACATCGATGGTGTAGGACATGGTCTGGAAGGTGTAGAAGCTGATGCCGATGGGCAGAGACAGCCCCAGCGCCGGGATCCCGGCGGAGAGAAGGCTGTTGATATTGGTGATGGCAAAATCCGTGTACTTAAAAAAGCCCAGAATGCCCAGGTTTCCCACAACGTCCACGATCAGCACCGCCTTGGCGGCGCGATGGCGGCCTGTATCCTGAAAATGGCCGATCAGCCGGGCATTGGTATAGTCAAACACGGTGGAGAACAGCATGATCACGATATACTTCGGCTCACCCCAGCCATAAAACAGCAGGCTGGCCAGCAGCAGGATCGTATTGCGCGCCGGCCGGGGGCAGACATAGTAGATACCCGCCACCACCGGCAGGAAGATCAGCAAAAAAACAGTGCTGCTGAAAACCATAAACCGCGTTCTCCTTTGGTCGATTTACGGGGTCTTTACGCCCCCCTTTGCCGGAAAGCGGGACAGAGCGGCGCCCTGTCCCTGCTTTTCATGTACAATTTGCGTCAGATGATGTTGTGCAGATAGCCCACCAGCGCGCTGGAGCGGATGGCGGAGAGGTTGTTGACAAACAGCACATCCTGCACGTTGTTCTGCACGGCGAAGTCGCTGATACTGCCGCTCCAGTAACGGTAGTCGATGACGTAGACGGTCTGGTAATGATCCACCAGGAACGGCACAAAGGCGTTGCCGAAGGATTCCTTCACCACCACACAGCTGGAACCGTCGCTCAGATCCGGGTTATTGATGACGGAATAGGGGTTGTCGCCGGTGATGAACGTGCCGTACTTGAAGCTGGCAGGCGCCGTGGACTCGTCATAGATGATCTTGCCCCGGATGACCTGGCCGTTCTTGTCGGTATAATCCAGTGTGGCCTCGGTGCTGAGGGGATGATAGGCAATGACCTTGTCCGGGTTGGCGCCCATGGCGGCGTTCTCGTTGGAATCCCGGTAGAAGGTGCCCAGGAAACCGTCATATTCATCGGTGGTATAGCCGCTCAGCGGCTTCGGCTCAATGCCCTTGGCCTTGCAGAACTGCTCATAGGCGTAATAGGCGCCGGTGGCCGTCCAGTGGTGGTCGGTACGGAAATAGATATACTCCGTCCGGTGTGCCAGCAGCGCGTCATACAGCGCCACAGATTTCACATTGGCGTTCATGTAGCCGATGATCTTCTGCTCGGCGTCCCTCTGGTCGGAGAACACGCTGTTGCCGTACAGTGCGTCCGGCAGGCTCACACCGGAGCTGAGGGGCACGGGCAGCATATAGACGCTGGCCTTGCCCGCCAGATTGTCCGCCACAGCGTTGACATTATCGGCATACTTCTTGGCGGTGCTGTCCACGTAGCTGTACATCTCATACCCGGTGTCGCCCACCCGGTACACAGCCTCGTACTGCTGCTGGTCACCCTGCAGCTCGATCTTCTGATAGGTGGACGCCGGATCGTTGTCAGGCGTGTTGGTATCAGGCGTATTGCCGTCACCGCTGCTGTCGCCGTCGGCGGGCGGCGTGACCTGCTCCTGACCGTCAGACGGCGGATCCTGCTGGTCGGACGGCGGATCCTTCTTTTTTCCCAGATTGACGATGATCAGCACCACAGCGGCCACAGCCACCACCAGCGCAATGAGCAGCATCAGGGGCGAGGTGCCGCGGCGGCGGCCTCTGTAGCGGTTCATTTCGTAAAGCCCTCCACCACGGAGGCGGCGGCAGCGGCGTCATCGCTGACGCACAGCACCACCAGTGTGCCGGTCTGCTGCAGCAGCGCCGCGCCAAGACGGGCTTCCTCCTCGGGCTGATAAAGGTTGGCCTCCCGCTTCAGATCGTTCAGATAGGTCTGGACGTTGGTGTACAGCGTCTTGGCGTCGTCCTCACTGGCACACTGACCCACCACGATCATGTCATAAGCGCTGCCGTCGGCCAGATAGCCGGCGATCTGCGTGCCCTCGGGGGGATCCATCTTGTAGTTGAGATCCTCCACAGCGGCAGCGATCATAGCGGTGCTGTAGGGCACCTTGTCCTTCAGCTCATCGGCCAGCTTCTGCACATCCACGGTCTTGCTGCTGTTGCTGCCGCAGGCGGCCAGTGTCAGCAGCATCATGGCCGCCAGCAGGGCGGCAAATATCTTTTTCATCCAAGTATCCCTTCCTTTGCTCCGCCCTATACGGGCGGGTCTTACTCTTCTGCCTGTCTGCCGGCGCCTGTGCACCAGCAAACAGCATCATATCACAAATATAGACGAATTTGAAGTGGAATCTGTTCCCGTTGGAAAAATTTTTACATTCTGTTCACAAGGCAAGGCATCCGGCACCGTGTTCTCAGTATACCCGCTTTTCTAACGCGTGACACAGCGGCGCAAAGATCATCGGCCACACGGCGCCGGCAAACAGCACCATCAGCCCGTAGCGCACCGCGCCGCCCACCTGTGCACCCAGCAGCGCCGCCAACGGCGCCTTCAGCACGGCTCTGATGGCCAGCAGCAGCACCAGACCGCCCGCCAGCTTCAGCAGCTGCACGTACCAGACAGCGCGGGTGTCAAAATGGATGTACCGGGTATCCAGCCACCAGGCCAGCAGCATCCCCAGCGTGGCGCCCAGCAGCTTCCAGCCGTTTTCCACGCCGCTGGCCAGATTGGCCGCATCCGTGTCGGCAGGAAAGTGCCAGAGGGAGACGAACAGCACATAGGCCGCCGACAGCAGCGCCATCACGGCGATGAGCCATCCGATAAGCGCAGGCCGGCTCTCGCTGCGCTCCGTCAGCGGGTAGAAACCGAACACGAAGATCACCGCCGTCACAGCGGCCACGCCCACATCCAGCGGCGTATGCACGCCCAGATACATCCGGGAAAAGGGCACCAGCACCGCTGCCGCGATGGCGATGACCCGCAGCCACCGGCGGCGTGTCAGGCGGGCAATGCCGCCGAAGGTGCCCACCGCGTTCTGGGTGTGGCCGCTGGGAAATGAGTAGCCCGTGGCTCGCGCCCGGGCGCTCTCCACAATGGTAAAATCGCTGTCCAGCACCCAGGGACGGGGCACGCGGCACAGCAGCTTGAGAAACTGGTTGAGCAGCGTACCGGTAAAGCCCACCGTCAGCAGGTAATAGCCCTGCCGCTTATTGACACACCAGAACACCGCCAGCGCCGCCACCATGAAAAACGTCTCGTCCCCCAGATGGGTGATCACGGACATAACGCTGTCCCAGAACGGCGTGCGGATCGATTCCAGCGCGTATAAAACGCCCATAAGCGCACCTCCTCGTGCGTATTTTCTTCATTATAGCCTGTCCGCCGCCCTATTGCAACCACTGCCGCGTTTTTCCGCCGCCGCAAAAAGCATCTCCGGCGGTACATTCTGTACCGCCGGAGACGACAATGTGTCAAATACTTTTCGATCAAGTGAGCAGCGCTTACTTGACGCAGATGGTCTCGATCTCCACCAGCGCGCCCTTGGGCAGCGCACCCACCTCCACGGCGGAGCGGGCAGGATACTGTCCCTCGGTGAAGAACTCGGCGTACACGGCGTTCATGGCGGCGAAATCGCCCATGTTCTGCAGGAACACGGTGGTCTTGACCACATTGTCCATGGTCAGGCCGGCCTCGGTGAGGATCGCCTTGATGTTGGTCAGCACCTGGCGGGTCTGCTCGGTGATGCCGCCGGGGACGAACTCGCCGGTGGCGGGGTCAAAGGGCACCTGGCCGGAGGTGACGAGGAACGTACCGCAGTCGATGGCCTGGGAATAGGGGCCGATGGCGGCAGGGGCATTGGTGGTGGCAATGATCTTCTTCATGGGACATCCTCCTTGTTTTGATTCGGTATCGGTATCGCTATGGTACACCACCGGGCACGGAAAGTCAATGAGGAACCAATCCCGGCGGCAGGCAGTATACTGATGCAGGAGACACTTTCTCCCGCAAGGCCGCTTCCGGCGGCTGCGCGGTGTTCCGGGACGCGGAACGCCGGAGAACGGCGTTCCGGAACACAAACCCCTTTCGTGGAGGCAGATGCTTCACGAACAAAGGAGGCAATCCATGGACAATATCATCACGATCCGCAGCGCCGCTCTGGCCTACCAGGCGCACAACGGAGAAGTGGAGGCGCTGCGGGACGTGTCCTTTCAGGTAGCGGAGGGGGAATTCGTCAGTATCGTAGGCCCTTCCGGCTGCGGAAAGTCCACGCTGCTGGGCGTGCTGGCGGGACTGGAGACGCTGGACGGCGGCACAGTGGAGATCTGCGGCGCACCCATCACCGCCGCGTCAGGCCGGGTGGGCTTCATGCCCCAGCGGGATCAGCTGTTTGAGTGGCGCACCATCCGGGACAACATTCTGCTGGGACTACAGCTCCGTCATGACCGGGATCCGGCACACCGTCGCCATGCGGAGGTACTGCTGGAGCGGTACGGGCTGGCTGAATTCGCCGACAAGCACCCCGGCCAGTTGTCCGGCGGTATGCGGCAGCGGTGCGCCCTGATCCGTACACTGGCGACACAGCCGGATATTCTGCTGCTGGATGAACCGTTTTCCGCGCTGGACTACCAAACGCGGCTTGCGGTATCCGGCGACATCTGGCGCATCATCCGTTCCGAGGGAAAAACGGCGCTGCTGGTGACCCACGACATCTCCGAGGCGGTGAGTATGTCAGACCGGGTGGTGGTGCTGTCGCGGCGTCCCGCCACCGTAAAGGCGGTCTTTGACATGGGGGTTCTGCGGCCGCTTCCGCCCATGGCGCGGCGGGAAAACAGCGCCTTCTCCCGTTATTTTGACGCCATATGGAAGGAGCTGGAGCTGCATGAATGAATCCGCCGTATCCGCCAAACGGGCGCGGTATCTGCTGGCGCTCCGGCGGCACAGGCGCCGGGTGCGCCTGTGGCAGATCGCCCTGCTGGTGGGGTTCTTCGCCTTTTGGGAGCTGAGCTGCCGGGTAGGACTGAGCGACGGCTTTCTCGTCAGCTGTCCCAGCCGGATCGCCGCCACATTTGTGCGGCTGTGCCGCTCCGGCGACGTGCTGGTACACGTGGGCACCTCCTGCTGGGAGACGGCGCTGGGCTTCCTGCTGGGCACCGCCGCCGGTACCGCCGTGGCGGTAGCCATGTGGTGGTGGCCTACCCTCAGCCGGGTACTGGATCCCTATCTGGTGGTGCTCAACGCCCTGCCGAAAACCGCGCTGGGACCTATTTTCATCGTCTGGATGGGCGCCGGGACCGGCGCCATCATCGTCATGACGCTGGCCATCTCCCTGATCGTCACCATTCTCAATATGTACGAGGGCTTCCGCAGCACGGACGCCGAAAAGCTGCGGCTGATGGCCGCCATGGGTGCCAGCCGGCGGCAGACACTGTGGCTGCTGGTGTTTCCCGCCAACTACGCCACGCTGCTCAACACCCTGAAAGTCAACGTGGGGCTGTCCTGGGTGGGCGTGATCATGGGCGAGTTCCTTGTCTCACGCGCCGGTCTGGGTTATCTGATCGTCTACGGCTCGCAGGTGTTCAACATGGATCTGGTGATGACCAGCGTGTTGCTGCTGCTGGTGGCCGCAGTGATGATGTACCAGCTGGTACTGTGGGTGGAAAAATTTCTGTATCGTTTATTGGGGGTAAAAGCATGAAAAAAATCTTCGCACCGGTGCTGGCCGCACTGTTACTCCTGCCGCTGCTGTGCGGCTGCGGCAGCCGTGACGGCAAGCTGACCACTGTCCGTCTCAACGAGGTGACCCACTCTGTTTTCTATGCGCCGCAGTATGTGGCCATGGAGCTGGGCTTCTTCGAGGAGGAGGGACTTTCCATCGAGCTGACCAACGGCGGCGGTGCCGACAAAGTGATGACCGCCGTGGTGTCCGGACAGAGCGACATCGGCCTTGCCGGCCCTGAGAGCTGTATCTACATTTACAATCAGGGCAAGGACGATCATCCCATCATCTTCGGCCAGCTGACCCGGCGTGACGGCGCGTTCCTCATCGGCCGTACCGACGCGGCCTTTGACTGGGAGATGCTGCGGGGGTCCACCATCATCGGCGGACGCAAGGGCGGCGTACCAGAGATGACGCTGGAATACGTGCTGCGCCAGCACGGTCTGGAGCCGCAGCAGGACGTGACCGTGGACACCAGCGTGCAGTTCAACATGATGGCTGGCGCCTTTACCGGCGGGCAGGGGGATTACGTGACGCTGTTTGAGCCGGCTGCCACGGAGGTCGTCGCCGCCGGACAGGGACACATCCTCTGCTCCATCGGCGCGGAGAGCGGCGAGATCCCCTACACCGCTTACTTTGCCTCCCAGAGCTACACCCAGGCGCAGCCCGAGGTGATCGGTGCGTTCTGCCGCGCCGTCGCCAGAGCGCTGGACTGGGTGGACACCCACACCGACCGGGAGGTGGCACAGGCCATCCTCGGTCAGTTCCCCGATACCAGCCTTGACGTGCTGGAGACTGTTACCACCCGCCACCGGGAGATCGGCGCGTGGAACACGCCGCTGACCATGGAGGCCGCCGCACTGGAGCGGTTGGAGACGGTGATGACCCAGGCCGGCGAGCTGACCGAAGATCAGTGGGTGGATTTCCAGGCGCTGGTGGATAACCACTGGGCACAGGCTGCACGCTGACAGCACCGACCTGAAGCACCCTGGGAAGATCGGCCGGCATGACCGCTCTTCCCAGGGTTTACATAATTTTCAACAATTGGCATTTTGACGTCGCTTTTCCCCGAAGCTGCGCCGAATAAACAGACACCGCTCCCCAAATGTTGTGCACAGCCGACAGATTTCCTCAATTTTTTGTGTTTTTCTCTTTTTCTTGTAGACAAGCCAGTTGGCGGATGCTATACTTTTTATGAATATCATTATGTAAATTGGTGGAGTGGAACATTTCCCCGCCGACGTGTGTTATTTCAATAGACTCTGTGGATAAACGGAGGAGATGGTATGAAAATTCTGCATCGGGGCACCGCCTTGCTTTTAAGTGTCGCCATGGTGATCTCACTGCTGGCAGGAGGACTGCTCATCCAGGTCATTGCGGAGACGGCCTTCCGGTGGGAGGACGCCTCTCTGGATGATCTGAGCCGGTTTTACGAGACGGGCAACGCCCGCAGCCCCGGCATGATCTCCACGGTGGACGGCGACGCAGGCGGCAAGTCCTACGGTATGTATATGTTCGCCAGCAACGCCGGAACACCCCATAATTTCGCAGAGTGGTGCAAGTCCAGCTATCCCGAGGGTGACACGCGCCACGACATCGGCGTGCGGCTGGACGAGGCGTACCACCATGTCTCCGATGGCTACGGCCCCTATTTCGACGCTGCGTGGGAGGATGTGGCCAATGTCTACGGCAGCACCTTCGCCAGTGCCCAGTATGAGTACACAAAGGCCACCATTTATGAGCCCACCGTGGATCGCGTCAGCGCCTCCGTGCCCGCATTCCAGATTGACAATTACTCCGTGGCGCTGAAGAATGTGTTCTGGAGCCGCGCCGTGCAGCATGGCTCCAGCGGCGCCTGCTCCCTGATCCTCCGCGCGTTTGACGCGCTGGGCGGCTTTGCCAACCAGTCGGAGAGCCTGCTGATCCAGGCCATCTACGCCGAGTCCGGCCGTCTGGTGACCGCCTCGCAGCTCAGCAGTGAGACCTCCGGCAAGACCGGTCCCACCATGTCCGGCGATACCGCCGACAAATACGGTACCACCGGACTGATCCTGCGGTACTTCTTCGGCTGCTCCGGCGACGTGCAGATGGGCGTCTACCGCCGTCTGGCGGTGAACGAGCCGTCCGACGCGCTGGTGATGCTGATGAACAACGGCTATTACAACGCGCCGGCTGCCGACGGCAACTACCGGCTGCTGTGCAACAGTGACCAGCGTCTGGCGCTGGACGGCTCCTCCGGTTCTCCGGCCATTGCCGCCGCTGCATCCGGCGGCATCGGGCAGGTCTTTACCGCCTCCTATCACGCCGGCGGCTACTACACCTTCGACCTCACTGTGAACGGCAGCACGCTGCGGCTGAGCACAGACGGCTCCTCCGTAAAGCTGGCCAAGCCATCCGCCGGCGCCGAGCAGCTCTGGACGCTGGAAAAGAGTCAGAGCGGCTATCTGCTGCGCGCCATGACGGCCACCGGCAATACAGCCTCCTACCTCAGCGTGAAGGAGGGCGCACTGGTCATGGCGCAGGAGAATGTCTCCGCATGGCAGCTGTCCCCTGTGGTGGACAGCGCCTCCGACTGGGGACTCTCCGGTGTGACCTATCCCAGTGAGAAGAGCATTCTGACCGCAGGGCGCTCCTCCTACCCGGTGCGGGGCATCGTCTCCTGCGCGGCGCCCATTACATCGCTGAATATCACCATCCTCAACAGCAATGGCGCAGCCACGCTGGCCAAAACGGTAAAGCCCAACACCACCGCTTATGACCTCAAGCAGCTGGACGACGCCATCGCCTACAGCAAGCTGCCCGCCGGCTCCTACACCTTTACGCTGACCGGCACGGCAGAGGGTAAGACCGTGAAGCTGATCTCCTCACCCTTTACCGTCAAGGCCAACAACGGTGCCACTTACAGTGACGAGTCCTTCACCGTCACCTTCAACGCACAGGGCGGCACCATCCGCGGCGTAACGACCAAGCAGGTGACCCTGGACAGCATCGTGTACGGTGACCTGCCCACCGCCATCCGCGAGGGTGCCCAGTTCCTGGGCTGGTTTACCGCCGATGGAGAGCAGATCGTGGATTCCACGCCGGTGCGTGCCGCCAATCTCACGCTGTACGCCCGCTACGCCGGTATGTCCACCTATACTTTCCTGGACGCCGCCGGTAATAAGTACGTCAGCGGTACCGCCGCAGAGGGCGAACTGATCCCCGCCCCCTCCGTGCCCCCCGCCAAGGCGCCGGACAGCCAGTACGCCTACGTGTTCAAGGGCTGGGACGGCTATACCGCCGGCGAGACTCTGATGGGCGATCAGGATGTCTCCTTCACACCGCTGTATAACGCCGTTCCTCTCAGCGAGATCACCGATCCCTCCGCATCCGGCGACAACTACTGGCCCGGCCTGCTGCCCGGCACCACCGTGGAGCAGTTGAACAAGGATGTGAAGGTCTACGACGGCGAGACCGCCGTCACCTCCGGCAAACTGGGCACCGGCATGACCGCCGTCTACGGCGGCAAGCGGTATACGCTGGTAATCACCGGCGACATCAACGGCGACGGCCGGATCTCCATCATCGACGTGGTCGCCATACAGTCCCACGTGGTGGGCAAGCAGACACTGACAGGCGCTTATGAAAAGGCCGCCGACCTCAACGGCGACGGTAAGATCAGTATCCTTGACGTGGTCAAGGCCGCCCGCGTGGTCGTGGGTAAGGAAAGCCTCAACTGACAGGAGGAGCCTACTATGAAACACTATCGCACCACTCTCAAAGTACTGGTTCTGGCGCTGGCGCTGGTATGGGCGCTGCTGCCCCAGCGGGCGGACGCTGTGGACGCCACTCTGTCCGGTGACACCACCGTACAGGCCGGCAGTACCATCAAGCTGACGCTGACGGTCTCTGGCAGCAACATCCAGGGCATCGATGCCACGCTGGATTACGACAGTGACCTGCTGGAATTCACCAACTACGATTTTCAGGTAGGCAGCGGCTGGACGACGGATTACAACGAGCTGAAATTTGTCCTCTACAGCGCCAGCAACCCCATCACCTCCAGCACCAAGGTGCTCACCGTCACCTTCCGGGTCAAGAGCAATCTGGAGAGCGGCAAGAAGCTGAGTGCCACCTTCAAGAACCTCTCCGTGGTGGAGGGCACCTCTGAGATCGACTGCATTGCCGCCCGCTGGGAGGGCACGGTGTCCGCATCTCTGAGCGACAACTGCACGCTGAATTCTCTCACCTGCTCCAACGCCACCCTCAGCCCGGCGTTCTCCAGCGGCACCACCTATTACACCGCCACGGTGCCCTACTCCGTCTCCTCGCTGAATCTCAGTTACCAGACGGCGGACAGTGCCGCGCAGGTAGCCGTCAGCGGCAACTCGCTGGTGGTAGGCAGCAACACGGTGAGCGTCACCTGCACCGCAGCCAGCGGCGCGAAAAAAACCTACAGCATTGCCGTAACCCGCCAGCAGGATCCCAACTACAAACCGGGCACCGATGCCCTGCTGAAGGAACTGACGCTGGACATCGGCGCCCTCAGCCCCGCTTTCTCCGAAAATCTCACGGAATACGTGGCTTATGTCCCTTATGAGACCAGCTCCGCCACCCTCTCCGGCGTCGCCCACGACGAGAAGGCCACCAAGGTCACCGAGTCCACTGCCAAGCTGGTCAGCCCCGGAGACAACACCATGTCCATCACCTGCACCGCAGAGGATGGCGTCACCACCAAGACCTATACCGTTCACGTGTTCCGTATGCCCAAGTATGAGGGCGTGCTGCCCACCGTGGAGGTGATCGATCCCAACACGCCGGTAGAGCCTGTTGAGCCGGAAGAGCCGGAGATCCCCTCCTACACCATTCCCATGACGCTCACCCTGCCGCTGCTGGGTGAGACCGCTACCTCTACCGTGGCCGTCATCGGCGGTGCGCTGCTGATCATCGTTCTGCTGCTGGTGGGCTTCCTGCTGGGACGCATCGGCGGCGGTAACGGCTATGACGATGACGACGGCGGCGATGATGACCGTCCGCCCCGCCAGCCCCATCCCGAGCGGCATACCGCCCCGGAGCGCACAGCCGCCCCTCACCGCAGCGAGCCATCAGCCCACCGGACGGTGCAGACGCAGCCTCAGTCCCGCCCCAAAGCGGTACAGACGCCGCCGGCGGCGCCGAAGCGCCCTGTGACACCGGCACCCACGGCAGTGTCTGACGACACCCTGACCAGTCCTTTTGTGGAGGATCTGTCCGCCAAAATGCGGCAGGAACTGGCGCAGCGCCAGCAGGCCGCAGAAGCAGCGGAGACCGCCTCCCGCAGCGCCGCTTCCGGCAGCAAGCCCGCCGGTGACAAGGAGGTCTCACTGGACGAGCTGCTCAATGACATCCGCAATATGTAGGCAAAAGCAGCGCCCCTTCCAACAAGCTGAAAAGGATCCCCCTGACCTTGTGGTCAGGGGGATCCTTTTTGCTTTTGTTCCTTGTTAATAGTCCACTTTCATCAGGCACAGCCCCTCCGGCGGGGCTGTGGGGCCTGCCTGCCTGCGGTCACGGCTCTCCAGGATCTCCAGTGCCTGCTCCGGCTCCCAGAAGCCCCGGCCGATCTCCAGCAGCGTGCCCACCAGAATGCGCACCATATTCTGCAGAAAACCGTTGCCGTGGAAGGTAAAGGTGATGCGATCCTTCCGCTGCTGAATGTCGATGGTATCCACCGTGCGGACGGTGGACTTCTTCATCCGCGGATTGCCGCAGAAGGCGGCAAAATCGTGCTCTCCCGTCAGATAGGCTGCCGCCTGCCGCATCCGTTCCACGTCCGGCGTATAGGGCAGCAGCGTAACGTACCGCCTGTCGAACACAGGCTTCACCTCACCCACAAACACCGTATAGCGGTAGGTCTTGCCCAGCGCGTTATACCGGGCGTGGAACCGGGGCGCGCAGGGCTTCACCTCCCGCACGGCGATGGCGTCCGGCAGATAGCGGTTGCAGTAGTCCCGGATCTCTTCCGGCGTCTGAGAGACATCCAGCACAACATTGGCTGTCATGGCGCGGGCGTGAACGCCGGCGTCGGTGCGGCCTGCGCCGATCACCTCCACGGTCTCGCCGTTGAGCCGGGTGAGCACAGCCTCCAGCTTGCCCTGTATGGTCTCTCTGTCCGGCTGGCGTTCCCAGCCGAAAAAGCGGGTGCCGTCATAGGCGATGGTCAGTTTATAGTTCTGCATATCAGCTCAGCTTCTTCACAAAGCAGCGGCGGCGCTTGTGCTGCTCAAAATTAAAATCCTTCCACTGGGACTGCACCTTCTCGTTGGTCTCCAGCATGGGGCCGCTCTCCGCCTCCCGGATGCCCATCCGCTGGCAGCCCAGCATGGCGTTATAGAGCACCATGGCGTTGACGCCCTTCTGCTGATAATCCGGCCTTACGGCGATCAGCAAAAGGTCGATGGTGTCGTTCTTCCGGAACGCCTTGAGCAGATCCACCCAGCCCAGCGGGAAATACTTGCCCCGGCTCTTCTGCAGCGCGGCGGCAATGGAGGGCGCCGCGACGCCCATGGCCACCATTTCCTCCCGCTCGTTCATGATGAAGAATGCCAGATTGGGGTTGATCAGCGGCGCGAACTTGGCGCTGTAGCGCTTGATCTGCCGATCCGTCAGCTCCACGGTGCCGTACAGCGGCGCGTAGCAGGTGTTGACCAGCTCGAAAAAGCGGGGGATCAGGCCAAAATAATCCAGCCGGGTCTTGGGGCGGAACACGTGCAGGTTGCAGCGCTTAGCCACGAATTCCGACAGCTTGCGCCAACGCTCGATGACCTTCTCATCGGTGGGCACCTGGATCAGCTTCTCCACCCAATCCACATCCTTCACGTAGCCCAGACGGGTCATATGGTCGATATAATAGGGATGGTTATAGTAGGTGAAGAAGCAGCTGCGGCGGTCAAACCCCTCCACCAGCATACCCTCACGATCCAGATCCGTAAAGCCCAGCGGGCCATGCACCTCGTTGCAGCCCTTGTCTTTCGCCCAGCGCTCCACCGTGGTGAACAGGGCGTTGGCCACCTGTTCATCATCGATGAAATCCACCTGGGTAAACCGCATCCGTTGGGTATGCCACTTCTCGTTGGCCTTGTGGCTGAGGATGGCGCCGATACGCCCCACCATTTCGCCGTTGCGCATGGCCAGCCAGCACCGCGCCTCACAGTACTCGAAGGCGGGGTTTTTCTTCCGGTTCCAGTCGCTCATATCGTCGTCAAACGTAGCGGGGACGAACTGGGGCACGTCTTTATACAAAATATTGGGATATTCCACGAACTGGCGCAGCTGTGCGCGGCTCGTGACTTCAATAATGGAAACCATAGTTTACCCTCCTGAAACACACCTCAAGTGTAGCGCATAATCCGTCAAAAAGCAACACAAAATGAAAAAGTGTGGAAACCCGCCGCCGGATATGCTATACTTATTATCACATATGTTGTATTATCTGTCGGAGGTAGAGCTATGGAACTTTTCTGGTATCAGATCAAGGAGATGGGGGAACAGGCACTGGTGGATGCCCTTGCCCTGATGGACAGTGAGCGGCAGCGGCGGGTGCAGGAGCTTCCCAACGAGGATGACCGAAAGCGCAGCGCCGCCGGAGAGCTGCTGCTGCGGCAGGCAGCTGCGGCGCGGCTGGGCACGACCCCGGCAGCCGTGGCGCTGCGCTGGGACGAAAACGGCAAGCCCTATGTGGAAGGTGCACCCTTCCACGTCAGCGTCAGCCACAGCGGCCCCTATGTGGTCTGCGCCGTGGACGAAAAGCCGCTGGGCGTAGACGTGGAGGTGATCCGCGGCGCCGAGGCCAAATTCATGCGCCGCGTCTGCTCCGAGGAGGAGATGCACTACATCCGCTTCGGTGACGCAGACTGCTACCAGCGGTTCTGGGAGTGCTGGACGGCCAAGGAGGCGCTGTTCAAGCTCACCGGCAAAGGGCCGCTGCTGGCCTTGAGCCGTCTGGTGCTGCCGGAGGGTGTTGCACTGGATCACATCGTGCAAAACGGCTGCGCCGTCACCGCAGCCGTCACTCTGTAAAACCGAAAGGAGCGCGCCATGTACCGTATCGGTATCGATTTGGGCGGCACCAACATCGCCGTAGGCGTGGTGGATGACCGGCATACCATCATTGCAGAGGCCAGCGTTCCCACCGGTGCGTTTCGTCCGGCGGAGGAGATGGTGGCGGATATGTGCCGCGCCGTGGAAATGGCACTGGAGCAGGCTGGATTGATCGCCGCCGACTGCGCCAGCATCGGCATCGGCTCCCCCGGCACCTGTGACAGCGCCGCCGGCGTTGTGCTGCGCGCCTACAATCTGGGCTGGTTCAACGTCCCCGTCTGCGAGATGCTTCATGCCCATTTCGGCATTCCCGTCCGGCTCAGCAACGACGCCAACTGCGCCGCGCTGGCGGAGACGGTGGCCGGTGCCGCCGTGGGCTGCCGCAACATGGTGCTCATCACACTGGGCACCGGCGTGGGCGGCGGCATCATCATCGACGGCAAGATCTACGCAGGAATGCGCTCCATGGGCGCGGAGCTGGGGCACACGCTGCTGGTGCTGGAGGGCGAGCACTGTACCTGCGGCCGGGACGGCTGCTGGGAGGCCTACGCCTCCGCCACCGCCCTGATCCGTCAGGCCAAGCGCGCCGGAGCGGCAGACCCCGCCTCGGCGCTCCATGGCCGGGAGGAGCTGACGGCGCGGGACGTGTTCGACCTGGCCGATGGCGGCGACGCCGCGGCACAGGCGGTGATCGACCGCTGGTGCGTCTATGTGGCGGCGGGACTGACCGATCTGGTCAACGGTCTGGCGCCGGAGGTGATCCTGCTGGGCGGCGGCGTCAGCCGTCAGGGAGAGCGGATCCTGAAGCCCATCCGTGCCTATGTGACCCAGCACTGCTTCGGTCAGCAGCAGGGTGCCATCCCGGTGATCGCAGCTGCCCGGCTGGGCAATGAGGCCGGCATCATCGGTGCCGCCGCTCTGTAACCGCGCCGCCGCATACCCGATAAGATCGGCAGTCCGTCTCCGCTATGCGGAGACGGACTGCCGCAGTTTTATGCGATGCCGCCGTTTTCACAAAACGCAATGTTCATAATTTTGACTTTTCTTTTCTTTTGTTTTCTGGTATACTAAAGTGTAAAGCATTTTTACCCCAAAGGAGAATCCCTATGAAACGATACATTTTGCTGATCCTGCTGCTGGCCGCGGCACTGCTGATCATCGGCTGCGGCAGCCACGCAAAAGAGGAGGATGAGGCCGAGCTGAACAACAGCGTACTGGCCACCGACGCCGAGACCAGCATCCTGGATGCGGACGCGCTGGAATACAGCAACGGCCAGATAGTCTGCCGTTTCCGCAAGGACGAGGATGTCTGGAAGTGGGTGGATGACCCGGATTTCCCGTTGGATGCCACCTATGTCACCGAGATGCTGAACACGCTGGACGTGCTGTCCTCCTCCCTGTCTCCGGTGACCCCTGCGCCGGAGAGCAGTGACAGCGGTCTGGACGATCCCAAGCGCAGCCTGATCCTGACCATGGGGGATGAGACCACCACCCTGCGGTTCGGTAATCAGACGGACGCCGATGACTGGTATATGTCCATCGACGGACAAGAGGACGTCTATTTGGCGCCGGACGCCCTGATGCAGCTGATGGATCGCAGCATCTACGACATGGCGCAGCTGCCCTCTCTGCCGGAACTGACGGAGGAGGATCTCACCGCCATCCATGCGGAGGAGACGGGAACGGGACGACACATTCAGCTGGTCAAGGCCGAAGATGGCTGGACGGCGGAGGCCGGACGGCTGCCTGAGGACATGACCACGCTGGCGGACAGTCTCAACGCACTGTCCATCGCCCAGTGCTTCAATTTTGATCCCTCCGCCGAGGCCGTGACACTGTGCGGGCTGGACACGCCCACCGCGACCCTGTCCTTTACTTACCTCAACTCCGTGGGCACGGAGTCCACGCTGCTGCTGACGCTGGGCACGCTGCGGGAGGACGGCTTCTATTTCGTGCTGCTCAACGACGACACCACCATCTATCTGATGGCGCAGGATGCCCTGACGCCGTTTCTGGAGCTGCTGCGCTGAGACAGAGGAGGCTACGTCATGCGCCTTTTGATCATAGAGGATGAAACGCGGCTGGCGGACACCCTGCGGCAGCTGCTGCAGCGGCAGGGCTACACCGCCGACGTCTGTCACGACGGCGTCAGCGGGCTGGACAACGCCCTGTCCGGCATCTATGACCTGCTGGTACTGGACGTAATGCTGCCGGGTCTGAACGGCTTTCAGGTGCTGGAAAAGCTGCGCAGCGGCGGGGTATCCACCCCGGTGCTGCTGCTGACAGCCAGAAGTGACCTGCGTGACCGCGTACACGGGCTGGACTGCGGCGCGGACTACTACCTCACCAAGCCCTTCGAGCCGGAAGAGCTGCTGGCCTGTGTCCGCACGCTGCTGCGTCGGGGCGGCAGCCAGCTGCAGGAGGGCGATGTGCTGCGCTGGGGCGACCTGACACTGGAACGCGCCACCTTCACGCTGCAATGCGGCGCCCGGGAGGTGCGGCTGAGCCGCCGGGAATACGATCTGATGGAGCTGCTGCTGCGCAACGGCAGTCAGGTGGTCACCAAGGAGCAGCTGCTGGTGAAGGTCTGGGGCTATGATTCCCAGGCCGAGGACAACAATGTGGAGGTCTATATCTCCTTTCTGCGGCGCAAGCTGGCGCATCTCCATTCCCGGGTAAAGATCCGCACGCTGCGGATGCTGGGATACTGTCTGACAGAGGAAACGGAGGCCGAGACATGATCCGAAAGCTCCGCGGAAAGATCACCGCCGTCATCATGCTGGTGGCGGCGGCTGTGCTGCTGGCCGTTTTTGCCGGCGTCTATTTCTCCTCCCGTGCCAATATCGCCCGCAGCTACGACCAGCAGCTGCAGCAGGCGGTGCAGAACGGTGCCGACAGCGTGCGTCTGCCCTGCTTCGTGGCGGAGGTGTTGCCCAGCGGCACCGTACACGTCTCCGGAAGCAATTACTACGACCTGACCGACGAGGACACGCTGCTGGAGCTGGTAACGGCCGCACTGTGCGCTGACACTGGCAGCGGCGTACTGACAGCGCAGCATATGCGCTACTGCCGCCAGACGAACGCACTGCTCACCCGAATCGCTTTCATGGACAGCACCTTTGAGCAGGCAACACTGCGCTCACTGGTGCGCAACTGCCTGCTGATCTTTGCCGCCGCCCTGCTGGTGCTGCTGGCTGTCAGCTGGCTGCTGAGCGGCTTCGTCGCCCGGCCGGTGGCAAAAACATGGCAGAACCAACAGCAGTTCATCTCCGACGCCAGCCATGAGCTGAAAACCCCGCTGACGGTGATCCTGTCCTCGGCGGATCTGCTGGAGAGCACGGCGCTGCCGGAACAGCGGCAATACGTGGACAATATTCAGGCGGAATCCCGACGCATGAAAGCGCTGGTGGAGGATATGCTGATGCTCTCCCGGGCAGAGAGCGGACGCACGCCGCCGCCGGCGCTGCTGGATTTCAGCGATCTGGTCACCGACGCCGCCCTGCGGTTTGAGCCGGTGGCCTTCGAGGCAGGGCACCCGCTGGCCTATGACATACAAAACGGTCTGACCCTCTCCGGCGACCGGCAGCAGCTGGAACAGCTGCTGGAGATCCTGCTGGACAACGCGGTGAAATACGCCGCGGCGGACAGCAGCATCCGTCTGACGCTGAACGCCGCCGGAAAAAACGCGGAGCTGGCAGTGGAAAACGCTGGAGAGCCGATCCCGGCAGACAAGCTGCCCCATCTTTTTGACCGCTTTTACCGGGTGGACGACGCCCGCACCGGTGCCGCCGGCTTCGGGCTGGGGCTGGCCATTGCGCGGCAGATCGTGCAGCATCATCGGGGCGCCATCGTCGTCCGCAGTGACACACAGGCCACGCGCTTCACCGTGACGCTGCCGCTGCACCGCTGAGTCGGACGCAGAAAAGGGAGGTTTTACCATGTTTGATACGCTTCTGTGGGGCGGCACCGTTATTGACGGAACTGGCCGCGCCGCATTTCAGGCGGATGTAGCCATCGAAAACGGTCGTATCGCCGCTGTGGGACAGCTGCCCCGGGATGTCGCCCGGCAGGCGGTGGACTGCACCGGCCTGACCGTGACGCCCGGCTTTATCGACATCCACCGCCACGCCGACGGCGCTGCTTTTCGTCCCGATTTCGGTATCTGGGAGCTCTCCCAGGGACTGACCACCATCGTCAACGGAAACTGCGGCCTGTCTGCCGCCCCCTTCGGGGCGGCCAATGCCGCTGCCATCCGCGCCTATCTCCAGCCCATCACCGGCACCCTGCCGCCGGAGCTGGTCACGGACTCGCTGGCGGGCTACTTCCGCTCCCTGCCGCCGCTGCCGCTGAATGTGGGCATGCTGGTGGGCGCGGGCGTGCTGCGGGCGGACGCCGCCGGCTACCAGCTGACGCAGCTGGAGGACGGCCATTTCCGCACCATCCACCGCGCCATGGAGCAGGCGCTGGCTGACGGCGCGCTGGGCGTCAGCCTGGGTCTGGGCTACGCCCCGGAGTGCTTCTACACCACCGACGACCTGATCCGCGCACTGGCGCCCCTGGCCGGCACACAGACGCCGGTCACTGTCCATATGCGGCAGGAGGGCGGCGGTGTGGTGGACTCTGTGGAGGAGATGCTGACGGTGGCACGGGCACTGGGCTGCCCCGTTCACATCAGCCATCTGAAGGCCATGGGGCGGGACAACTGGGGACGGAAGATCCCCCAGGTGCTGACGCTGCTGGAACAGGCACAGCAGAAGGGGCTGGCCGTGGACTGCGACGTATACCCCTACACCGCCGGCTCCACCCAACTGCTGCACATTCTGCCGCCGGACTACCTCACCGGCGGTATGGAGGCGGTGGTGGCGCGGCTGCAGGACAAGGCGGCGCGCCGGGCACTGGCGGAGCGGATCGAAAGCGGTGCGGGCTTCGACGACATCGCCAGGCTGGCAGGCTGGGACGGCATCTATCTCACCTCTCTCCACTGCCCGGAAGATCACCCCTATCAGGGGAAAAATCTGATGGAGATCGCCGCGCTGATGGGGCAGGATCCCCTGAGCAGCTGCTGTGAGCTGCTGGTGCGGGAACACGGTCAGATCACCATGATCGACTTCATGGCGTCGGAGGAGGACATCTGCGATATTCTCCGCTCGCCCCTGTCCTGCGTGATCTCCGATGCCACCTATCCCACCGAGGGACAGCTGCACCCCCGGGTCTGCGGCAACGTGACACACCTGCTGGAGCACTTTGTGCGGGAAAAGCAGGCGCTGTCGTGGGAATCCGCCGTATACAAGCTGACCGCCCGCCCGGCATCGGTGCTGCATCTGGCAGGAAAGGGGCAGCTGGCCGTGGGATATGATGCCGACATCTGCGTGTTCGCGCCGGAGGCGCTCCACGAACAGGCCACCTACACACAGCCCCAGCAGACCTCGCAGGGCATGACCCATGTGCTGGTCAACGGCGCTTTCGCCATACGGAACGGGGCGCTGACCGGCACGGAGAGCGGAAAGCTCCTGCACTGAATAAAAAACAGGCAAAAGAGTCTCGCAGAGTCTGCCGGCTGCCGGCTGCAAATGTGGAATTTGTTCGCCGTAGGCGAACAAATTATGCGCGCAGCAGACTACAAACCTTTTTTCTCAGACAAAGACAGACGGCCGCGGCCGTCTCTCTTTTTATTTTTTCTTCGGTGATGCCGTGGCGGCGTAAACGCACACCAGGATCAGCACCACGCCCAGGATCTGCCAGATACCGAAAGGCTCACGCAGCAGCAGTACGCCTGCCAGCACACTGACCACCGTGGTGATATTGCTGAACAGCGACGCCTCCGACACCGACAGATGGGCATTGGCAGAGTTCAGCAGGAAGTAAGCGCCCACGGAGGAGACCACCCCCAGAAACACCACCGCCAGCCAGAATCTTCCGCTCTGGATCGCCGGCAGGAAGGTCTCCGCCATATGGCCGGCGCCCTTTATCAGCGCAGCGGGAACAAATACCACCATGCCCACAGTGAACATCACATAGGTCACCTCCAGCGCCGTAAAGCGCTGTGCCGCCCGATGGCTGAGGGTGTAGT
The DNA here is from genome assembly GCA_934573945.1 of uncultured Oscillospiraceae bacterium. GTDB lineage: Bacteria > Bacillota > Clostridia > Oscillospirales > Oscillospiraceae > Vescimonas. The sequence continues at coordinate 27,804 of CAKTMQ010000003.1, forward strand.
ATGTCGCGTCGCAGGCCACCGTCAGCAGCAGCAGCGCCAGCCCCAGCAGAGACACACGGGTCTCGCCGCCCATGTAGATCAGCGCCACGCCTACAATGCACAGCGCCGCGCACAGTACCTGACGGCGGGTGACCTTCTCATGCAGCACCAACACGTCCATCAGAATACAGGCGATGGGCACCACGGCAATGATGGTACCGGCCACCGCCGAGGAGGTGTAGAGGATGCCGTAGCTCTCGCAGTAGAAGTAGAGTACCGGCTGCACCAGCCCCAGCAGCAGCAGAGAGCCCACCGGTTTGCCCCGCAGCGAGAAGGCAAACAGTGGCCTGCCCCGCAGCCGTCCCACCAACGCGTTGACGCCGATGAGCAAAGACATGGCAGCAAAGGCCATCACAAACCGGAAGGCCAGCAGCACCGCCGGCTCGGTCACTGCCAGCGCCAGCGCCGAGAACATGAAGCTCAGGCCAAAGATCACCGAGGCCAGCAATGCCGAGAGCAGCGCCCGGCTCCGTATATTCTTTTCTTCCATCCCACATCGACCCCTTTTCACAAACTTTTTATATCATACCACACGGCCGCATTACCGCGCAACGGCAAAAGCAAAAACCGGATCGGCATGGATCCGGCTTTTGCTCTCTTGACATATCATATACACACGATCCCATGGCACACCACTCCATGCCGCAGGTCACTTGGCGATCCGGCTGACAACGCCCACAACGACCAGCAGTGCGGCCAGCGCCGCAAGCAGCAGATTCAGACCCATATACCGTCGCTCCTTTCTTTGTTTTCCCGGGTTGACTATACTGTACCACAGCTCATACCATTTGTAAAACGCACCATTTTCATCATTCTCATGAAAAAAAGTTTGCGCTTCACTGAATCCTCTGCTATACTGGAGCCAGATGAAAAGGGGGCAGGCACACATGAGTCTGACAAAATACGAGATCCTGCTGAAAGCGGCGTCCTGCGGCAGCTTCACCCAGGCGGCGCAGGCGCTGAACTTCACCCAATCCGGCGTCAGCCACGCCATCAGCTCGCTGGAGACGGAGCTGGGTACCACGCTGCTGGTGCGCAGCCACGGCGGCGTATCGCTGACGGCGGATGGCCGGGCGCTGCTGCCCTATTTCCAGCAGATGTGCGCCCTGCAGCACCAGCTGGAGCAGAAAGCCGCCGACCTGCGGGGACTGGACACCGGCCTGGTGCGGGTGGCCACCTTCACCAGCGTGTCGGAAAAGTGGATGCCCTATATCCTCAAGAGCTTTCAGGAGATCTATCCCCGCATCGAATTTGAGCTGCTGCCCTCCAACTTCAACAGCGAGATCGCCGACTGGGTGACCCGCGGCGAGGCGGACTGCGGCTTTGTCAGCCTGCCCACGCTGCCTCAGCTGGACTGCTGGCTGCTGCAGCGCGATCAGTGGAAAGTGATCGTGCCCTGCGGCCACCCGCTGGCGGGACGCAGTCCCTTCCCCCCGGAGGCGCTGGAGCAGTATCCCGTGATCCTGCTGGACGAGGGAGACGACTATGAGATCCAGGAGGTGTTTGACACTCTGGGTATTCGTCCCAACATCCAGTATACCGTGCAGCAGGATCAGACCATTCTGGCCATGGTGTCCAGCGGACTGGGCATCAGCGTGATGGAGGAGCTGATGCTGCAGCACTGCGCCTACCCGCTGGTATCCTGTCAGCTGCCCCGTCCCTTTTACCGCAACATCGGCATCTGCGTCAAGGACAAGGATGCCCTGTCGCTGTCCACCCGGCGTTTCATCGACCATGTGCGCCGCTGGGTGCTGATTCACGGCGCACTGGAGACGACGCCATAACCGGAGAAATACCATGCAAAAGCGTCCGTATACGTAAAGGTATACGGACGCTTTTGGCGATTTCGCCCGGACAGCTGTGGAGGCGCTGGAGGTATTGGAACACAGCCGTGACCCCGATGCACTGCTGATCCGCGCACTGCTGACGACCGCGCAGCAGGAGTGCGAAAATATTTTTACGGAAACAGATATTTAATAAAACGCATTTTACGTTAAAAACAGAAAAAAGCAGATACCGCATGATGCGGTATCTGCTTTTTCATGAAAGGAGAGAGAATAACAATGTAAAACAACAACCATCTTTGTCTGATGTTACTATACCGCAAGCCGTTGCCTATGTCAACGAGTATGACAAAGAATTCACAAATTGTTCACAGGGTGTCGCGCCGCTTCCCCTTGACGAACACAAGCGGCTGTGGTATTATTTAGCCTGCTAACATTTAGCATGCTAAGAATTGTCAAAGGGAGGGTAGACGATGGCTTGCCATGATATACATCAGGTGCGGCAGGTGGGACCGCTTCTGGGCTATTGTGACCACCAGATGCACCGGCTGATGACCAAAAAGCTGCGGCAGTATGATGTGTCCCCCATGCAGTGCCGGACGCTGACCTTTTTACAGGAGGCGGATCAGGCGGTCAACCAGCGAATGCTGGAGGAGCACCTGATGGTAAAGCCCTCCACCGCCAGTGGGATCGTAGGGCGGCTGGAGGAGAAGGGGCTGCTGCAGCGGCAGACCAGCGACAAGGACGGCCGGTGCCGCATTCTGGCGCTGACTGACGCGGGGCGGCAGTTCTATGAACAGTTCTGCGCCATCGCGCAGCAGGTGAACCAGCAGGCCGGGCAGGGCTTCTCCCCGGAGGAGAAGGAGACGCTGCGCCGGCTGCTGCTGCGGGTGGCGGACAATCTCAGCGAGGAGGACACCGAATGAAAACCTTTTATCCCTTTACAAAGGGCTATCGCCAATGGATCCTGTTGGGCGTGGCCTGCTCCGTGGCCGAGGCGGTACTGGAGCTGGAGCTGCCCCAGGTCATGAGTGACATCGTCGATGTGGGCATCGCCTCCGGCAACCGGAGCTATATCCTGCTGATGGGGCTGAAAATGCTGATCCTGGCGCTGCTGGCACTGGCTGGCGGCGTGGGCGCCGCGGTGTTTGCCGCCAAAGCCTCCATGGGCTTCGGCGCGCAGGTGCGGCAGGCGGAATACGAGCAGGTACAGCGCTTTTCCTTTGCCAACATCGAGCACTTTTCCACCGCGTCCCTCATCACCCGCCTGACCAACGACGTCTCCTCGGTGCAGATGACGCTGTTCATGGGGATGCGGATGTGCGTGCGGGCGCCGGTGATGCTGATCACGGCGCTCATCAAGGCGCTGGAGATCAGTCTGGATCTCAGCCAGGTCTTTCTGGTGGTGGTGCCGCTGCTGATCATCGCCGTGGTCATCGTTATCCGCTATGTGGGACCGTTCTTTACCGCCCTGCAGAACGCCACCGACCAGGTGAATCTGGTGGTGCAGGAAAATCTGAACGCCGTGCGGGTGGTCAAATCTTTTGTCCGCGAGGACGAGGAGACGGAGAAGTTCCGCCGGCGCAACGACCATCTGCGCCAGACCTCCGAGCGCGCCTTCGGCTTCGTGGTGATGTTCATGCCGGTGATGATCCTGCTGATGGGCGGCACCATCGTGTCCATCATGTGGCTGGGCGGCCATGACGTGGCGGCGGGTACGCTGCTCTCCGGCGATCTGATGGCCTTTTTCACCTATGCCAGCGAGATCCTAATGTCCCTGATGATGGTATCCATGGTGCTGATGATCCTCACCCGCGCCATCGCCTGCGGCAAGCGGATTCGGGAGGTGCTGGAGGAGGTGCCCGAGATCACCGACGCGCAGGCCGATCCGGCGCTGACCGTGGAAAACGGTGACATCCGCTTCGACCACGTGTACTTCAAATACCATCCTACAGCGGAGGCCTGGAACCTGTCGGATATTGACCTCCACATTGCCAGCGGCATGACCGTGGGCATTCTGGGCGGCACCGGCAGCGCCAAGAGCACGTTGGTGAGCATGATCCCCCGTCTGTACGAGGTAAACGAGGGTGCCGTCTACGTGGGCGGCCGCAACGTAAAGGACTACACCATGGAGGCGCTGCGTGACGGCTGCGCCATGGTGCTGCAGAAGAACACACTGTTCTCCGGCACCATCCGTGAGAACCTCCGCTGGGGGCGTGAGGACGCCACCGACGAGGAGATCCGGCAGGCCTGCCGCATCGCCTGCGCCGACGAGTTCATCGAGAAAATGCCGGACGGCTACGACACCCATATCGAGCAGGGCGGCACCAATGTCTCCGGCGGCCAGAAGCAGCGTCTGTGCATCGCCCGCGCCATTCTGCGGCGGCCGAAGATCCTGATCCTGGACGACTCCACCTCCGCGGTGGACACCGCCACCGACGCGAAGATCCGCGCCGCCATGCGGGAGACACTGCCGGACGCCACCAAGCTGATCATCGCCCAGCGCATCACTTCGGTACAGGATGCCGACATGATCCTGGTGCTGGACGACGGCCACATCGTGGGACAGGGCACCCACGCGCAGCTGCTGGAGAGCTGCAGCATCTACCGCGAGGTCTATGAATCCCAGCAGGAAGGGGTGAGCATCGATGGCTGACAACAAGCGGACACAGGGCGGCCATGGCCACGGCCCCAACGGCCACGGCTACCAGCGCCCCAAGAATATGAAGGCCACCTTCAAAAAGCTGATGCACTACGTGGGGCGCTACAAGGGTGCCCTGGTGGTGGTGGCGATCTGCCTGATCGCCAGCTCCGCCGGCAGCGTGGCCTCCAGCTATATGCTCAAGCCGCTGCTCAACGACTATATCCTCCCCGGTGACTTCCCGGGACTGTTCCGGATGCTGCTGGTGATGGGCGGCCTGTTCGCCCTCAGCGCCATCTGCTCCTTTGCCTACGCCCGCATCATGGTGCATGTGGCCCAGCGGACGGTAGCCGCCATCCGACAGGATCTGTTCGACCATCTGCAGGCGCTGCCGGTGCGCTACTATGACCAGCACCAGTCCGGCGACCTGATGAGCCGCTTCACCAACGACATCGACACCGTGTCGGAGATGCTCAACAGCAGCTTTGCCAGCATCATCTCCAATGTACTGACCTTCCTGGGCACGGTGCTGATGATGATCATTCTCAACCCGCTCCTGACGCTGATTACCTTTGGGTTTCTGGCCCTGATGGGCGTGGTGGTCAAGGTCATCGGCGGGCGCAGCCGTGTCAACTTCCAGCGCCAGCAGACGGCGCTGGGCGCCGTGAACGGCTATATCGAGGAGATGATCGAGGGGCAGAAGGTAGTCAAGGTCTTTAACCATGAGAAAAAGGCCATTGACCAGTTCACCGTCCTCAACGGCGCATACCGGGATGCCGCCACGGCGGCACAGGCCTATGCCGGTATGATGATGCCCGCCATGGGCAACCTCAGCAAGATCAACTACGCCGTCACCTGCTGCGTGGGCGGCCTGCTGGCCATCGGCGGCGTGTTCGACATCGGCTCGCTGGGCGCCTACCTGCTGTATGTCAAGCAGGTGAGCCAGCCCGTGGGGCAGATCAGTCAGCAGGTGAATACGCTGCTGGCTGCCGCTGCCGGTGCCGAGCGTATCTTCGCCGTGATGGACGCCCAGCCGGAGACGGACGCAGGCAAGACCGTCATCGTCCGGGTCGAGCGGAATGGCGACACCCTGACGGAGACCACCCGCCGCACCGGCCACTGGGCATGGAAGCGGCCTGACGGCCAGCTCATCCCCCTGCGGGGCGACGTGCGCTTTGACCACGTGACCTTCTCCTACGACGGCGAAAAGACCGTGCTCCACGACGTATCTCTCTTCGCCAAGCCCGGCCAGAAGATCGCCTTCGTGGGCTCCACCGGCGCCGGCAAGACCACTATCACCAACCTGATCAACCGGTTCTACGACATTCAGGAGGGCGTCATCACCTACGACGGCATCGACGTGAAGGACATCGCCAAGGAGTCCCTGCGGCGTTCGCTGGGCATGGTGCTGCAGGACACCCACCTGTTTACCGGCACCATCGCCGATAACATCCGCTACGGCAAGCTGGACGCCACCGACGAGGAGATCCGCGCCGCGGCGAAGCTGGCCAATGCCGACGCCTTCATCCGCCATCTGCCCCAGGGGTATGACACGGTCATCACCGGCGACGGCGCCGGGCTGAGCCAGGGCGAACGGCAGCTGCTGGCCATTGCCAGAGCCGCCGTCTCCGATCCGCCGGTGCTGATCCTGGATGAGGCCACCTCCTCCATCGACACCCGCACCGAGACGCTGATCGAGCGGGGCATGGACTCTCTGATGGAGGGACGCACCGTGTTCGTCATTGCCCACCGATTGTCCACCGTCCGCAACGCCCAGGCCATTCTGGTGCTGGAAAATGGCCAGATCATCGAGCGGGGCGATCACGCCCAGCTGCTGGCGGAAAAGGGTCGTTACTACCAGCTGTACACCGGTCAGGCCAAGCTGAACTGATTTTTATGAAGGAGGAATCCACCATGACCGAAAAGGAGCTCTGCCAGAAAGCCATCGCCATGCTGGACATGGCCTATATCCCCTATTCCCACTTCCCCGTAGGTGCGGCGCTGGAGTGCAGCGACGGCACGGTCTACACCGGCTGCAACATTGAAAACGCCGCCTACGGCGCCACCATCTGCGCCGAGCGCACCGCCATCGTCAAGGCCGTCAGCGAGGGGCACCGGGACTTCGTCCGCATCGCCATCGCCGGACGCAGCGACGACTACTGCGTCCCCTGCGGCACCTGCCGGCAGGTGATGATGGAATTCGCCCCGGAAATGGAGGTCATCTGCGTCAATAAGGCGGGCGAGGCGAAAAAATTCGCCCTGCGTGAGCTGCTGCCTTATGGTTTTGACCAGAGCTGGTTATAACAGAGCAGGGAGCCGGACGGATCCCCTGCCAGAAAATTCCTGGGAACAAAATCCCCGGCTTCTGCGTCAAAAGGACAGCTGCGTCTTACGGCGCGCCATTTACCCCACTACAGGAGGAACCCAAATGATGAAAAAAATGACTGCACTGCTGCTGAGTGTGCTGCTGGTACTGTCTTTGGCCGCCTGCGGCCAGACCGATGACAGCCAGGGAGACCGCGCCTATACGCCCACCAGCGCGCTGGATCTGCTGGATAAGGTCTGGGCGTCCTACACGGACGACGAAAAATTCCCCGTCATCGGCGGCAATTACAGTGAGACCGAGCTGGTAGAGGATGCCCCCGGTACCTATGACCTGACGGATCGGGCTGCCGCGGATTCCGGACTGGGTCTGCCGGAGACGGCGGCGGTGGATGAGGCCGCTACTCTGGTTCACGCCATGAATGGCAACACCTTCACCGCCTTTGCCTGCCATGCCACCGGCGACACCGCCGCACTGGCCGCGGAGCTGCGGGATCACCTTCAGCAGCGTCACTGGATGTGCGGCTTTCCCGACAAGCTGGCCGTGGCCGTCGTCGGCGAGTATGTGCTGACCGTCTACGGCGCCGAGGATCTGGTGGACGGCTTCGTCTCCCATTACAGCGGCATCTGCGGTGCCAGCACCGTGGTGTACGACGAAGCGGTTCTGTGAGATCGCTTTTCAAACGGGCAGCCTTTGTGCTGCTGAGCGCCGCCATCCTGCTGGGTACGGCGCGGCTCATCCCCACCCGTATACCTCCGGCGGAGTCGCCGCCGGAGGTATACGTCTACGACGGCTATGCCGTCACTACACTGGCCGCCTATGACGCCGACGCCCTGGAATACGCCGCCCGGAAGTTTCAGCAGCTGTACGACCGCTATCTGACGGCCAACGCCGGTCACATCTACCTGTCGGTGGTGCCCGACAAGGGCAGCTTCACCCAGCCGCCGGCGTGGTACACCCCGGCCTCTGCGGAGGAGACAGCCCATGCGCTGCTGGCGTCGCTGGACTTCGCCCAATACGTGGACATCGCCCCGCTGCTGGCACTGCCGGACTATTACCGCACCGACCTCCACTGGCGGCAGGAGTGCCTGACGCCGGTGGCGCAGGCACTGGCGCAGGCCATGGACGTTCCCCTGGCCGGCACATACCGGCAGCAGACGCTGGATATACCCTTTCACGGCACCTACTGGGACAAGGCCGGAGAACCGCTGACGGCGGACACCCTCAGCTATCTTACCAGCGATGTGCTGGACGCCTGCACGGTGTGGAACTACGAGACGGACAGCGCCTGCGGCCTGTACGACCTGGACGCGGCACAGACGGACACCCCCTATGACCTGTTTCTCGCCGGCAGCCGTTCGCTGCTGCGGATCGAAAGTCCCCTCTCGTCCACCCAGCGGCAGCTGGTGGTGTTCCGCGACTCCTTCGCCAGCAGTCTGATCCCCCTGCTGGCAGAGAGCTACCGCACCATCACGCTGGTGGACATCCGCTATCTGGCCGGTGATCTGCTGGGACGGTTCGTCACCTTCAGCGGCGACGAGGACGTGCTGTTTCTCTACAGCACCGCCGTGCTCAACAACAGCAAGACCCTGCGCTGAACGCACTCCGGAAAACGTATATAAAAATGCTCCCTGTACAGGGAGCATTTTTATATACGTTTCGTTATATTATATGCACATTATACCGCTCGCTATCAGAAAGACACTGTCTCCTGCGCCGGCTTCTCCGTGGCGTGAATGTCGGTAACGTACAGCACCGGGCCTTCGCCCTGATAGGCGTCGCAATTCTCCTTGTGGACGGTGGCAGTCAGTTCCACCCAGTCCCGGTTCTTGAACCTGTCCATGCCCTCACCGCGGCACACCAGCGCCAGAAACTGCATATCGTTCTCGCAGCAGACCATGGCAAAACGGCCGGGGCAGTGCACGCCCTTGAACTTCTTGGAGTGGCACATCAGCGCCTTGAAGGTGACCTTGATCCCCTCGTAGCGGTCTGTATTGTCCATCAAATCCACGTACCAGATGCCGTATTCGTCGTCCGGGATCTTCAGCTCACCGCTGCTCAGGTCAAAGGGCGACATCTCCGGCGTCATATACTCCTCGCTGGTGCCGTCGGCGTTTTCCAGATAAATATCCGCCCGACGGTTCACCATCTTCAGGTTGCGGCTGCGCAGCTGCTTGCGCAGCTCCTCGTTGCAGCGGTTGAAGATCAGCAGGTCGGCGTTGGCGATCTTCTCCATCATCAGCTGCCCCATGTTGCGGACGTACATCTCAAAGGTGTTGGCATCCACCAGGCACATGATCTGATAGAGGATCCAGTTGGCCGGCAGACCCGACCGGTACAGCGGCTCCATCTGCCACATACCGTTGTATTCGATGATGACCTGACGGGGGCGGTACTGCTTCTCCAGCTTCTTGAACAGCGCCGGGGTCATCTGCTCCTGTTCTTCGATGTTGTAGGTGAACACATTGCCCAGCACCTTGGGGTCGTATTCGTTCTCCCCCTCCTCGCAGCAGATCAGCAGCGTCCGATCCTCCGCGGCAAAGCCGTCCCGCAGAATCCCGTTGATAAAGTCGGTCTTGCCGGCATCCAGAAACCCGGCAATGAGGTAAACAGGAATATCCATAGGCTTCCTTCTCCCTTACAGGCCGAACAGCTGGTGCAGCTTCTGCTCATCCAGATGGGCGCCGATGACGCACAGCCGGCCGGTATAGTCCGCCGCTCCGAAGCGCACCTCGTGCTCCTCCGGCACATAGTCATAGTGCAGCCACTTGCCGTCCGCCGCGGGCACGATGCCCTTGGCGCGGACGATCTGGCCGTATTCGCCGCTGTCCAGCGCCGTCAGGATCCGATCCAGCTCCGCTTCGGTAAAGGGCTTCACCGTCTCCTCACCCCAGGAGGAGAACACCTCGTCGGCGTGGTGATGATGGTGATGCTCATGGCAGCCGCAGTGGGGATCGTCGCACTCCCCGTCGCCGTGGTGGTGCTCATGGTCATGCTCGTGATGATGCTCATGCTCATGATGGTGCTCGTGCTCCTCCTCATGGTCATGGTGGCAGCAGCGCTCGTGCTCCTCATGGTCATCATCATGATCGTCGTGGTCGTGATCATGGCCGCAGCAGTGGTCATGGTCATCATGGTCGTGATCATGATGGTGGTGGTGCTCATGCTCGTGTTCATCCGCCTCGTGCTCGGCGCGCATCTTTTCCAGCATCTCGTCGGCCAGTGACACCTTCTCCACAGCAGAGAGGATGGTCTTACCGTCGATCTGATCCCAGGGAGTGGTGATGATGGCGGCAGCGGGGTTCTTCTCCCGCAGCATAGCCGCGGCGGCCTCCAGCTTCTCCTGGCTCAGCTTCTGGGTACGGCTGAGCACGATGGTACCGGCAGACTCGATCTGGTTGTTGTAGAACTCGCCGAAGTTCTTCATGTAGACCTTCACCTTACTGGCATCGGCCACAGTGACGAAGCTGTTCAGCTTCATGTCCGGTTCGTCCTTGACGGTGTTCTCCACCGCCACGATCACGTCGCTGAGCTTGCCCACACCGGAGGGCTCGATCAGAATGCGGTCAGGCTGGAACTGGGACTTCACGTCCTTCAGTGCCGTGGCGAAATCGCCCACCAGCGAGCAGCAGATGCAGCCGGAGGACATCTCACTGACGGTCACACCGCTGTCCTTAAGGAAGCCGCCGTCGATGGAGATCTCGCCGAACTCGTTCTCGATCAGCACCAGCTTCTCGCCCTGATACGCCTCTTTCAGCAGCTTCTTGATCAGCGTCGTCTTACCGGCGCCCAGAAACCCGGAAATAATATCGATCTTTGTCATAGAAAACCCTTCTTTTCTTCTGCTGTAGATCCAGCAATTTATTCATTATGGCTATTTTATCCCATTTTGCGAAAAATGCAAGTCCCTGACAAAAAGTCATTGTTGCCAAACAGTAAACTTTGGTGTATAATACGCTGGAATGAGTCCTCCGCAGGCAGCTGCGGAGCCGGTCTCGCGCAATGGATGCCCACGAATCATGTCAGGCGGGGAACCGAGCAGCATTAAGAGGGATAGCCATGTGCCGCGAGGAAGCCGGCTGCGCAGCTGCGTGGTGAGGACTCTTTTCATCTATTTTTACGGCAGAAGGAGGCGGCAGCGTGTATCAGGCGCTCTATCGGAAATGGCGTCCCAAGACCTTTTCAGAGGTCGTGGGGCAGGAACACATCACCGGCACGCTGCAGCGGCAGGTGGCGGAAGGCCGTGTGGGACACGCCTACCTGTTCACCGGCACCCGGGGCACCGGCAAGACCACCTGCGCCCGCATTCTGGCCAAGGCTGTCAACTGCGAGCATCCGGTGGATGGCGCGCCCTGCTGCCAGTGCGACGCCTGCCGCGGCATCGACAGCGGCACGCTGCTGGACGTCACGGAGCTGGACGCCGCCTCCAACAACGGCGTCGACCAGGTGCGCGCCCTGCGGGAGGAGGCGGTCTACACCCCCTCCGTACTGAAAAAGCGGGTGTATATTATCGACGAGGTGCATATGCTGTCCATCGCGGCCTTCAACGCCCTGCTGAAGATTCTGGAGGAACCGCCGGAGCATCTGCTGTTCATTCTGGCTACCACCGAGCTGCACAAGGTGCCCGCCACCATTCTCTCCCGGTGCCAGCGCTTTTCTTTCAAGCGCCTGCTGCCCCGGGACATCCAGCAGCAGCTGCTGCACATCGCGGAGGCCGAGCACATCGACCTGTCCTCCACGGGGGCGGAACTGCTGGCACGCATGGCCAACGGCGCCATGCGCGACGCGCTGTCGCTGCTGGATCAGTGCCGCGCTGTGGAAGGCACCATCGACGATCAGGCTGTGCTGGAGGTACTGGGTCTGGCCGGCGCCGTACAGACCGTGCAGCTGATGCGCTGCATTCTGGACAAGCGCACCGGTGATGCGCTGGCGCTGTTCGACCAGCTGTACCGTGGCGGAAAAGACGTGGGCGCGCTGCTCAGCGAGCTGAGTGACCTCGCCCGGGACATGACCATCATCAAGGCAGCGCCTGACGGCGGCAGCACCCTGCTGACCGGTCTGTATGACCGCAAGACACTGGCCGAGCTGGGCAAAGAGCTGCCCATGCACCGGTTTTTATACCTGACGGAGACGCTGCAGCGCTGTCTCGCGGCGCTGCCCGACAGCATCCGCCAGCGGACAGACGCGGAGCTGTGTCTGCTGAAGCTGTGCGACGAGACCCTCAGCGGCGACCTGACGGCGCTGGCAGAGCGGGTCGCCGCACTGGAGAGCGGCCAGCGGCAGACAGCTGCCAAGGCCGCACCCGCCCCGACCCGGCGGGCACCGGCACAGCCGATCCGGACACCGGCACAGGATCTGCCGATCGAGACCCGCTATGAGACACCGCCCCCGCCGGAGGAGCCCGGCGAACGGGTCTTTGACATCCCCGGCGAAGCCCCGCCTCTCCCCACGGCGCCTGCCCGTCCGCAGACAGCTGCGCCTGCTGCTCCGGCCGCGCCCGCCGCAGCCGGCAGCACCGAGGTGTGGGATCGGCTCATCGACCACTACAAGGGGCGGCTGAGCATGAAGGATCGATGCTTCCTCAACATGGCCTCCGGCGTACTGGCGGACGGCTGCTTGACGGTGCTGTGTCAGACCGACTTCGTCAAAGCCTCGCTGGACAACGACGCCGTGCTGTCGGTGCTGCGGGACGTAACAGCGCAGGAGGTAGGACAGCCCATCCGGGTGCAGCTGGCCGTGGGCAATGCCCCCCGGCAGGCGGCACGCCCCGCCCGGAGCGCCGCACCCCGGAAAGCTCCCGCACCGCAGACACCTCCACCGGTCGAACCGCCGGTAAGAGCCGAATCCCCGGCGCCGCCTGCGGAAACGCCGCCGTGGGAAGAACCTGCGGCAAAAACAGACGCATTGGACGAGCTGGCCGCCAAAGGGCAGCAGCTGGAACATTTTAAGATCAAATAAGGAGACGAAACGATATGGCAAAGGGTTACAGTGCAAGAGGCGGCTTTGGCGGCAGCCAGGGTCAGATGATGCGCCAGCAGCAGATGCAGCAGAAGATCATGCAGATGCAGCAGCAGATGGCAAAGGCGCAGGAGGACGTGGAGAGCACCGATTTCACCGCCAGTGCCGGCGGCGGCGTGGTGCAGGCCGTGGTCAGCGGCAAGAAGGAGCTGAAAGCGCTGACCATTCAGCCGGACGCGGTGGATCCCCAGGACGTGGAGATGCTGCAGGATCTGGTGATCTCCGCCGTCAACGAGGCACTCCGTCAGGCAGACGAGGCCATGAGCAATTCCATGAACAGTCTCACCGGCGGCCTGAACATCCCGGGACTGATGTAATGACTGACAAAAAGAGGAATGACCGCGGTCATTCCTCTTTTTTATGTTCTTTTTCCCGATCAGGCTCAGGTATACTGCAGCAGCCCCTCGGTGGCCAGCGATTCATCGGCGCTGATGGTCACGGTGAACTTCACATCGTTGTCGGTGCTGAAACGATCCAGCCAGCCCAGGAAATTCTCCACGGCCTGCAGATCCTTGTCCCCTGCGATCTTGCACAGGTTGTCCACGAAAATATGGGAAATATCGTAATTGCCGGCGTACAGGCCGCTGATAAAGCCCCGCAGGCACTCGTAATTATTCACATTGTACTCGCCGGCATTCACCAGACGGACGTTATAGCTGACATCGTAGGTCATGTCGGCGCTGGGTTCAATGCACACGACGCTGCCGCTCTCGCTCTCAACGGCGGAATGGATCAGTTCGATAAGCTGCTTCGTCTTGCCTGCACCGTTAGTGCCCATAATCAATCTAACCATAAGAAATCACTCCTTTATCTATGATGGGAGCTGACGATACTCCTGTATACAGGATACCATACCCCCACGGAAAATGCAATGAAAAAAACGTGGACTGCCTGCACTTTCCTGTATCCGCCTCAGCGGTGCAGTTTTTTCAGCAGCTCCTGCCGCAGCTCCTCATAGCCGGGCTTGCCCAGCAGGGCAAACATATTCTTCTTATAAGCCTCCACGCCGGGCTGGTCGAAGGGGTTCACATCCAGCAGATAGCCGCTCAGGCCGCAGGCGTACTCAAAGAAATAGATCAGCTCGCCCAGCGTGTGGGCGTCCTTGACGCCGGTCTCCACGATCACATTGGGCACGCCGCCCTCCACGTGCGCCAGCAGCGTGCCGTCCATGGCCTGACGGGCAATAAAGTCCATGCTCTTTCCCGCCAGGAAATTCAATCCGTCGCCGTTGGCCTCGTCAAAGGGCACCTCCTGCTGGTGCGCCGAAGCGCCGAAGCGCACCACCGTCTCAAAGAGATGGCGCTCCCCCTGCTGGATGTACTGTCCCATGGAGTGCAGGTCAGCGGTGAATTCCACGCTGGCGGGGAACAGTCCCTTGTTCTCCTTGCCCTCGCTCTCACCGTACAGCTGCTTCCACCACTCCGCCATAAAGCGGAAGGACGGCTCATAGGCGGCCAGGATCTCGATCTTGCGTCCCATCCGGTACAGCTCATACCGGGCACCCGCGTAGCGCCAGGCGGGATTGTGCTCCATGCCGACCTCGGCACACACGCCCATCATCTCCGCCGCACCGTCCATCAGCGCGTCAATATCCACGCCGGCCGCGGCAATGGGCAGCAGTCCCACGGCGGTCAGCACACTGTAGCGGCCGCCGATGTCATCGGGCACCACAAAGGTCTCATAGCCGTTGGCGTCCGCCAGAGATTTCAGTGCCCCCTTGTGGGCGTCGGTGGTGGCGTAGATGCGGCGGGCGGCGCCCTCCTTGCCGTAGCGCTGCTCCAGCAGCTCACGGAAGAAGCGGAAGGCCACGGCGGGCTCGGTGGTGGTGCCGGATTTGGAGATCACGTTGACGGAGAAATCCACGTCCTTCACCAGCTCCATCACCTCCGTCAGCGCCTCGCTGCTCAGGCCGTTGCCGATGAAATAGATATTGGGTGTTTCCTTCTTTTTCAGGTTGTAGTTGGGGGAGCACAGGCACTCGATAACGCCCCGCGCCCCCAGATAGGAGCCGCCGATGCCGATGACCACCAGCGCCTGGGAGTCGCTCTGGATTTTCTTGGCCGCCGCCTTGATGCGGCTGTATTCCGCCCGGTCATAGTCCCGGGGCAGGTGTACCC
>CAKTMQ010000004.1 GCA_934573945.1 uncultured Oscillospiraceae bacterium
AAGAAAAGACCCGCAGAGAATACTTGCCGTATTGTCAAGGGGCTTGACGTAGTATGGGCGCATTTCTGTCCGTCAAAACCGTGTCTGCCCTTGTCAATCGATGGTAACAGAAGGCTCAATAACACGACGAAAAGAGGAGGAACGAGCAAATGAAGATCGTGATTTTGGACGGATATACGGAGAATCCGGGAGATCTCAGCTGGGAGTCCATTGCGCAGCAGGGTGAGCTGACGGTGTATGACCGCACGTCCCTGACGGACGAGGCGGAGATCATCTCCCGTATCGGAGATGCCGAGGTGGTGTTTACCAACAAGATACCTATCTCCGCCGCTGTGATGGACGCCTGCCCCAACCTGAAATTTATCTCGGTGCTGGCCACCGGCTATAACATTGTGGACGTTGCTCACGCCAGGGAGAAGGGCATTCCCGTCAGCAACGTGCCCACCTACGGCACCGCCTCCGTCAGCCAGTTCTCTATTGCGCTGCTGCTGGAGATCTGCCACCACATCGGCCACCACGACGAGAGCGTGCACGCCGGCAATTGGGCCAACAACAAGGACTGGTGCTACTGGGATTATCCCCTGATGGAGCTGGAGAACAAGACCATCGGCATCATCGGCTTCGGCCGCATCGGTCAGTCCGAGGGGCGCGTGGCCAAGGCGCTGGGTATGCACGTCATCGCCTACGACGTCTATCCCAATGACAGCGGCAAGGCCATCGGTGAGTATGTGACGCTGGACGAACTGTATCGCCGCGCCGACGTCATCACCCTCCACTGCAACCTGACGCCGGAGAACACCGGCATGATCGACAAGGGCAGCATTGCCAAGATGAAGGACGGCGTGATCCTCATCAACAACGCCCGCGGCCAGCTCATCAACGAGCAGGATGTGGCGGACGCCCTGAACAGCGGCAAGATCGCCGCCGCCGGTCTGGACGTGGTGTATACCGAGCCCATCCGGGCGGATAACCCGCTGCTGCAGGCCAAGAACTGCATCATCACCCCCCACATCTCCTGGGCACCCAAGGAGAGCCGTCAGCGCATCATGGACACCTCAGCGGAGAACCTCCGCGCCTATTGCAGCGGCGCGCCGGTGAATGTGGTGAATCGGTAAAGGCATATGAAAAAGTGTATCGTTATCTCTGATTCCTTTAAGGGGACTATTTCCAGTCAGGAGATCTGCGCCATGGCGTGCGAGGAGATCCCGGCCGTGTTTCCAGGCTGTGAGGTGGTCACCATTCCGGTGGCCGACGGCGGCGAGGGGACGGTGGACTGCTTCCTGGAGGCCTGCGGCGGCCGCCGTGTCACCCTCCGTGTAACGGGGCCGCTGGGAGAGCAGCGGGAAGCGGCCTATGGTGTGCTGCCGGACGGCACCGCCGTGGTGGAAATGGCGGCGGCCGCGGGCTTGCCGCTGGTGCCGGAGGAGCAGAAGGATCCCCGCAAGACCACGACCTACGGCGTAGGCCAGCAGATCCGCCACGCAGTGGAGAACGGCGCCCGCCATGTGGTGCTGGGGCTGGGCGGCAGCGCCACCAATGACGGCGGCTGCGGCGCCGCCATGGCGCTGGGCGTCCGTTTTCTGGACAGTGCCGGCAGGGAATTCATGCCGGTGGGCGGCACGCTGGATCAGATCGCCGGTGTGGATATTTCCGCGGCACAGCAGCTGCTGTCCGGTGTGGAGCTGACCGTGATGTGCGACATCGATAATCCCCTCTACGGCCCTCAGGGCGCTGCCGCCATCTTCGGCCCCCAGAAGGGCGCCGATGAGGCGATGGTGGCCTTCCTGGACGGGCAGCTCCGGGCGCTGGATCGCCTGATGCAGGATAAGCTGGGCAAGGATGTGGCGCACGTCAGCGGCGCAGGCGCCGCAGGTGGCTTTGGTGCGGGCTGTATGGCCTTTCTGGGCGGCACGCTGAAAAGCGGTATCGACGCGGTGCAGGAGACGGTGGGCTTTGCCCGGCAGCTGGAGGGCGCCGATGTGGTCATCACAGGCGAGGGACGGATCGACGGCCAGAGCCTGCGGGGTAAGGTGGTGTGCGGCGTAGCCAAGACCGCAAAAGCCCACGGTGTGCCGGTGCTGGTGATCGTGGGCGACATCACGCCGGAGGCGGACGCGGCGTATCAGCTGGGCATCAGCGCCATGTTCAGTACCAACCGCCGCCCCATGGCCTTTGCCGAGGTGAAGGACTACAGCCGGGAGAATTACCGCCGCACGCTGCGGGATGTGCTGGGCTGTATCCGGATGGCGGAGGGCTTTGCCCGTTGACGGGTTTATTTTCACGCCGCCTTACGGATGTGTGACGGAACCCTATAAAAAAGCAGCGGCTCATCCATACGGATGAGCCGCTGCTGAACTTGCAGAAGTCATTGCGTCTCGCGGGCGATCTTCTCCTCCGTCTCCTGCCGGACGGCCTGCCGCAGTTGGGTCAGATAGGGGGAAAAGGCCACATTTTCGTCGCCGTAGGTCATGTTCAGTTCATATTCCAGCGGCAGCCAGGTATCCAGCGGCGACTCATTGTGGGAAATCACCGCCTCCAGCTTGTCCAGCGCCTTGTACAGCCGCGCCTCCGGCGTCTCCAATGCGTCCATCTCCTGGTACAGCGCCGCCATCTCCCGGCAGTAGGGCGGGGGCAGCTGGGAGACCCACTGCGCCAGCAGAGCGTCCTCCCGCGCCGTGTCCGCCTCGGTCTTGTCAAAGGTGGGGATGTCGCCGGTGAAGCACTCTCCCAGATCATGGATCAGGCACATGGCGATCACCTTGTCCATGTCCAGCCGGGGAAATTCGCTGCGCAGGAAATAGGCCATCAGCGAGACGCGCCAGCTGTGCTCGGCCACACTCTCGTGGCGGCGCTGGGCGGTATAGCAGTGCCGTGTGGTGTCCTTCAGGCGCTGGGCGGTGTGCAGAATGGTCAGAAGCTCGTCAGGTTGCATGATATTCCTCCATTTACGCTTCAACAAAAGGCCGTTTACCGGCAGGTAAACGGCCCTTTTTCTCAATAGTTGTCCTTTTGGAAGATCTTCAGAATGTCGTTGAAGGACTGATCCATGTCGTCAGCGGCTTTTTCGCCCTCACTGGGCAGAGGATCCAGCTTCAGCTGTCCGCTGCTCTGGGCTGCTTTTTCGCCGGCCTCGGCCTTGGGTGTGTCGGCAAAACCGGTGGCGATGACGGTGACGCGGATCTCGTCATCCAGTGTCTCGTCGAAGGTGGCGCCGAAGATAGTCAGCGCGTCGGGATGTACCGCCTCCTGCACCAGCGTGGCGGCCTGCTCCACCTCCTCCAGACCGATGTCGGTGGAGCCGGTGATGTTGATCAGCACGCCCCGGGCACCCTCGATGGAGGTCTCCAGCAGGGGGCTGGAGATAGCCATGCGGGCGGCCTCCTCGGCCTTGCCCTTGCCTGCGGCGCGGCCTACACCCATGTGCGCCATGCCGGCGTCCTTCATGATGGCGGTCACGTCGGCGAAGTCCAGATTGATAAAGCCGGTGTCGCGGATCAGGTCGGAGATGGACTGCACCGCCTGGCGCAGCACATCGTCGGCGATCTCGAAGGCGTTGGCAAAGGTGATCTTCTGATCGGTGGCGTATTTCAGCCGCTCATTGGGGATGATGACCAGAGAGTCCACCTTGTCCTTCAGCTCGGCGATACCGGCCTCTGCCTGCTGGGCACGGCGGCGACCCTCGAAGCCGAAGGGCTTGGTCACTACGCCTACCGTCAGCACGCCCTGCTCCCGGGCGATCTCCGCCACCACGGGCGCCGCGCCGGTGCCGGTGCCGCCGCCCATACCGGCGGTGACAAACACCATGTCGGTGTCCTCCAGTGCCTTGCTGATCTGGTTGCGGCTCTCCTCAGCGGCCTTGCGCCCCATCTCCGGGTTGGAGCCGGCACCCTTGCCGCCGGTCAGCTTTTCACCGATCTGCAGCTTATAGTTGGCGCTGGAGGCGTTCAGAGCCTGCTTGTCCGTATTGACTGCGATAAAATCCACGCCCTGGGCGCCGCTGCGCACCATGCGGTTAACCACATTGTTGCCGCCGCCGCCGACGCCGACGACCTTGATGTTCACGACATTTTCCACGCCTGTTTCAAGTCCAAAAGCCATGTTCGTTCCCTCCGGCAGAAATGGTATAAAAACGACAAATCGTCTATTAGATTCCACTACATCTTGTATTATATTGCTTATCCCGCCGCAGGTCAAGTGAAAACGCGGCATTTCTGAAAAAACTTCACCAACGGGACGTTATTGGGGGATGAAGCTGGCTTTTCCGTCCTGTGTCATGTCGATGGCACCCTTTTCGTTGGCCTCCAGGCGTTCCACCACGGCCAGCAGATAATCCAGCTTGTAGTCAAAATCCGCGTCCCAGCGGAAAGTGACGTCGAAGCGTCCCATATAGCGCATGACCACGGAGGCGGTATCGCTCAGGTCGATGGCCTGTACCTGGGAGAGCATATCCTTGTCCCGCAGCAGTCCCAGCAGCTTCAGCAGCAGTCTGGCGGAGGCCTGTTCCTCCTCCGGTACCTGCATATCGGTGCCGATCTGGGGCTCTACCAGAGAAAGCCCGCTGACCAGCGCGTATTTTCTGGCGTCGGAGGTGCTTTTTGCGTCCACGATCTTACCGTCGCCGGACAGCAGCCACAGCTTGCTGTCCTGGGCGATGGCGGCGGGGGCGGTGCACTCCGTGACGGTGATCACCAGCGTATCCGGCAGCTGGCGGCTGATGCGCACCGTTTCAACATAGGGCAGGGAGGCGGTGATCCGCTCCGAGGCGGTGTATTTGTTGAGGAAGAACATATTGTCGCCGGTCTCGATGCCGCCGGCGTCGATGATCTGCTGGGTGGTGTAGCGGCTGTTGCCGTTGACAGAGATGGTCTCCACCTTGAAGAACAGCGCCAACGCCACGGCAATGGCACCGCAGATGGCCACGAAGATCAGGATCCTGTACAGGAACGAAAAGCGCCCCTGCCGCCGTTTGCGGTTGTATTTGCTTCGTCTGGCCATAGCGTATCCTTTCTGTAAGCGGTCAGTCCGCCTCCATGCGGATCCGGGCGCCCAGTGAATGGAGATCACC
This sequence comes from uncultured Oscillospiraceae bacterium, assembly GCA_934573945.1. Classification (GTDB taxonomy): domain Bacteria; phylum Bacillota; class Clostridia; order Oscillospirales; family Oscillospiraceae; genus Vescimonas. The sequence goes on from CAKTMQ010000004.1 coordinate 5,066, forward strand.
GGCCAGATCCGCGTAGCCGCGGTGTATATGACAGATGTTGTATACCTGTGTGACGCCCTCTGCCTGCAGCGCGGCGATCACCAGTGCGGCGCCGCCCCGCAGATCGGTGGCCTGAACGGCGGCGCCGTGGAGCGCAGGGACGCCCCATACGACGGCCACCCGTCCCTCCGGGCGGATGTCCGCGCCCATCCGCAGCAGCTCCGGCACGTGGCGGTAGCGGCTGTCGAACATATTCTCCACAAACATGGTGGCGCCCTCGCTGCGCAGCAGCGCCGCCATCAGCAGCGCCTGCGCGTCAGTGGGAAAGCCGGGGTAGGGGGAGGTGCGCACCGGGGAAACGGCGCGCAGCTGTCCGTCGCTCTCCAGTGTGATGCTCTCCGGGCGGCACTGCAGGCGGCAGCCCGCCTGATGCAGCGCCGTGGTGACAGTGGCCAGATGGCGGTAATCCACGCCCTCCAGCGTGACGCAGCCGCCTGCGGCGGCTGCCGCACAGAGGTATGTAGCGGCGGCAATGCGGTCACCGATACAGCGGTGGGTGCAGCCGTGATACACGCCCTGTCCCTTTACGGTGACGGTGGAGGAGCCGGCGCCGTGGATCTCCACACCCAGCTTTTGCAGAAAGTCCTGCAGATCCACGATCTCCGGCTCGCGGGCGGCATTGGAGATGACCGTGGCGCCTGCGGCGCCGCAGGCGGCCAGAATGGCGTTTTCCGTGGCGCCTACGCTGGGCAGCGTCAGCACGATGTCAGCGCCCCGCAGACGGGGGGCGCGGCACAGCAGGCTGCCGCCGATCTCGTTGATCTCCGCGCCCAGCGTGCGCAGCGCGGTGAGATGCAGGTCGATGGGGCGCGGCCCCAGCTCGCAGCCGCCGGGATAGGACAGCTCCGCCTGACCGCAGCGGCTGAGGATGGCTCCCAGAAAGATGACAGAGGAGCGCATTTGCCGCATCAGTGCTTCCGGAATGTCCCAGCGGGTCACCTGTGTGGTGTCCACCAGAAGGTCACCGTTGTCCCACACCGCCGTGCAGCCCAGATGCTGCAGGATCCGGACAGCGGTCTCCACATCGCTGAGCCGGGGGCAGTCGGTCAGGCGGCAGACGCCGCCGGCCAGAAGTGTAGCGGCCAGCACCGGCAGTACGCTGTTTTTGGCGCACTGCACCGTGATGCGGCCGTTGAGAGGGCAGCCGCCCTCGATCGTCAGATGAGACATATCCCTCCGCCTTTCCGAATGGTTTTACCCATCCTATGCAGGGCGGAGGAGGGAGGTTACAGCAGGGACATGAGGGTGCGGCAGATGCGCTCCGTGGCGTCAGGGATACCCAGCTGGGTCATGGCCTGAGACATGGCGTGGCGTCTGGCGCCGTCGGTCAGGATGGCGGCGGCGTTTTCATAGAGGCTATCGCCGGTGGCCTGCTCCTCGGTGAGCACCACCGCGCCGCCGTGGTGCTCCAGCAGCCGGGCGTTTTTCTCCTGATGATTGGCTACCACGTAGGGCGATGGCACCAGAATGGTGGGCTTGCCCAGCGCCGTCAGCTCACTGAGGGTGCTGGCGCCGGCGCGGCTGATGACCAGATCGGCAGCGGCCATCACCACCGGCATATCGTAGATGTACTGCCGGGCGTCCAGCATGGGATCGTTCAACTCCTGCGCCTCCAGTTCACCGGACAGATGCGGCCAGTCGCTCTTGCCGGCGGCGTGGATGTGGTGGAAGGGAAAGCCGGCTTCTTTTTCACGCCGGAAGAAGTCCAGCATCCGCTGGTTCATGGTGGAGGCGCCCAGACTGCCCCAGAAGGACACTACCAGCGGCTTGTCGTCGGTGTAGCCCAGCTTCTGGCGTGCCTGTGCCTTGTTCAGCTCGAAGAAATCGCCCCGCACCGGGGTGCCGGTGACCACCACCTTATCGGGGTGCTTGTAGTGGCGGCGGCAGTCCTCAAAGCCCACCATCACACAGTTCACGCAGCCCTCCAGCAGCTTGGTGGTGAGGCCGGGGATCATGTTGGATTCGTGGACGGCGGTGGGGATATGCCGCCGGGCGGCGGCCTTTACCGCCGGATAGCTGGCATAGCCGCCGGTGCCCACCACCAGATCGGGCTGGAACGACCGGATGATGGCGTCGGCCTCGTGGCGGGAGGTAATCAGCGTTTTGGCGGTCTTGAAATTGTGCCGCAGACCGTCGGGGGAGAGAGAACGGTGAAAATTGCTGACCTCCACGGCGGCAAATTCGTAGCCGGCCTTTTCCACAAGACCCCGTTCCATGCCGTTGGGAGTGCCTACAAACAGCACGCGGACAGTGGGATCCTGCTGCTGCATATAACGCGCCAGCGCCAGCGCCGGGTTGACATGACCGGCGGTGCCGCCGCAGGTAAAGATCACATGCATGGTTATCGCTCCTTTTTGGGAGATATGTTGCGCGGGGGGGGCCGCGCCCCGTCATCCGCTGCGCGGCGCGGGGATCTGCCGTGAGACGCTCAGTACGATGCCCATTTCCACCAGCTGCAGCGCCAGCGCGGTGCCGCCGTAGCTGAAGAAGGGGAGGGAGATGCCGGTGGCCGGTACCAGACCGGTGACCACCGCGATGTTGAGAAATACCTGCAGCCCCAGATGGGTCATGATGCCCACCACCAGCAGCGTGCCGAACCGGTCGCGGGCGTGGAGGGCGATCCAGAAACCCCGCAGCAGCAGCAGCGCGAAGATGAGCATGATGATGCAGGCACCGATGAGTCCCAGCTCCTCGCAGACCACGGCGAAAATGAAGTCGTTGTGCTCTTCGGGCAGGTAGAGGAATTTCTGTCGTCCCTTGCCCAGCCCGAGCCCCAGCAGACCGCCGGAGCCGATGGCGATGAGGCTCTGCACCATCTGATAGCCGTCGTCGCTCATATCCAGCCAGGGGTCGTGCCACATGGTGATGCGGCTGGCGCCGTAGGAGAGCACGCCCGCCTCCACCAATTTGACATACAGCACGGCCACGGCGGCCACGCCGCCGACACCGGCACCGATGAGCCAGCCCTGCATACCGCCTACCGCCATCATGATGGCGCCGGTGCCCACGATCAGGATGGTGCCGGACAGATGGGGCTCCAGCAGCATCAGGATGGAGATCACGCCCAGGATCACGGCGTAGGGCAGAATGCCCTCCCGCCATTGCAGCATTTTCTCCCGCTTTTTGGAGATGCTGTCGGCGAAGTAGACGATGACCGCCAGCTTGGCGATCTCCGAGGGCTGGAAGGTAAAAACGCCCTGTTTGCCCAGCCACCGGGTGGCACCGTTCTGGGTGATGCCCACGTGTGGGATGATCACCAGGATCAGCAGAAAAATGGAGAAGATCAGCAGCATACGGGCTGCGCCGCGCCAGCGCTGGTAGTTGACCTTGGCCACCACGACCATGGCGGCCAGACCCAGCGCGGCGAAGAGCGCCTGCCGCTTGAAATAGAAGGCGGGATTGGCGCCGTTGGTCTCATAGAAGGCGGAGGGGAAGCTGGCGGAGAACAGCATCACAAGGCCGATCACCGTCAGCAGAAGCGTCAGCAGGAGGAAGGGAATGTCCATGGAGCCGCCTTTGGCGGCCAGCAGATGCCTGCGCTCCACCGCCTTGCGGCGCATTTTTTCCGCGTGCTTGATGGGGGGCTGCTGTTGCTGGGGCATGGTGTGTTCCTCCTTTCCGCGATCTTGCTGTACGGGACGTACAGAGCGCCACGCCGGGATGTTACATGGCCAGGAACCGGCCGGATACCGCCCACACGGCCAGCAGGCAGCAGAGCAGGCTGACGGCGGCGAATACCGCCACTACCTTTTTCTCGCTCCAGCCGCACATCTCGAAGTGATGGTGCAGCGGCGCCATCTTGAAGATCCGCTTGCCGTGGGTCAGCTTGAAGTAGGTGACCTGAATGATGTCCGAGAGGGTCTCGCACAGGTAGACGAAGCCCACCAGGATCAGGATCAGGGGCATATCATAGGCGAAGGCCAGCGCTGCCACCGCGCCGCCCAGAAACAGGGAGCCGGTGTCGCCCATAAAGACCTTGGCGGGGTAGTGGTTATACAACAGAAAGCCCACCAGTCCGCCGAACAGCGCCGCGCCGAACAGGCTCAGCTGGGAGTAGTACACCGGCCAGGCGGCCAGCGTCAGATACTGGGGCAGGAAGGGTGCACCCTCCCAGGTGAAGAAAGCGGCCACCGGCAGCGTCACGCTGCTGGAGAGCCCGTCGATGCCGTCGGTGATATTGACGGCGTTGACCGTGCCCACGATGACAAAGGCGGCAAACACCAGGTAGACGCCCCAGCTCAGTACGATATGGGTGTTGAAGAAGGGAATGTACAGGTTGGGGCTGAGCATCCCCTCATAGCGCATCAGGCACAGAAAGGCCACGGCCGCCGCCAGCTGCAGCAGGAACTTCTGGGGAGCGGTGAGGCCGGTGTTCTGGTGGTGCTTCACCTTCTGATAGTCGTCGATGTAGCCGATGCCGCCAAAGACCAGCGCAAACAGGTAGACGTACAGATGCTGGAAATTGCCCTCCAGCATCCCGCACCAGCCGCAGATCACGATGGCCACGCCGATACCGATGATGAACATCAGGCCGCCCATGGTGGGGGTGCCCTGCTTCGACATATGCCACTTCGGGCCGATCTCCTTGATGCTCTGGCCGGCTTTCAGCCGTACCAGCGCGGGGATCAGCAGCTTACCCACCACGGCGGTGACAACAAAGCTGACAATGGCAGCGAAAATAATTTCCATGTAAATGACTCGCTTTCTTATGCCCCGTCTGCGGGGCGTTTTCTCTGGTTCAGGGCATCTCTCTGAGATGCTGTGCCACGATCTCCCGTTCGTCCATGTGGAAGTGCTGGTGGTTGATCTCCTGATAGTCCTCGTGGCCCTTGCCGGCCAGCACGATCACATCGCCGCTCTGGGCGTGATCCATAGCATAGTGGATGGCCTTGACGCGATCCGGCTCCACCGCGTAGGCGCTGCAGCCCTTCATGCCGGCCAGAATATCCTGAATGATGGCCATGGGTTCCTCGGTGCGGGGGTTGTCGGAGGTGACAATGGTGAAGTCCGCCAGCCGCGCCGCGATCTCACCCATCACAGGCCGCTTGGTGCGGTCACGGTCGCCGCCGCAGCCGAACACCACCACGGTGCGGCCTTTGGCAAAACCACGTACCGACGTGAGCACGTTTTCCAGCGCGTCGGGCTTGTGGGCGTAGTCGTTGAGAATAGTGAACTCCTTCCCCGGCGTGGGGATGATCTCCATCCGTCCCTTGACGCCGTGGTTCCGCGCCAGCGCGTCGGCGCAGTCGGCGATGGACACGCCCAGATTCCAGCAGGCGGCGATGGCGTCCAGCGTATTATACACGGTAAAGATGGCGGGGATGCCCACGTGGACGTGTGCCCACTCGGTGTCCGCCTGCGCATCGTAATCCACGCTGCCGGCGTGGAGCTGGATGCTCTTGGCGGCGAGATCCGCCTCGCCTCTGGCGCTGTAGCTGAACTTGCGGCAGGGGCAGTGCGCCAGCAGCCGCTCGTGCCACGGATCGTCGGCATTGTAGATCGCCACATCGCAGCGGTCGAACAGCAGCGCCTTGGCGTCGCAGTAGGCCTCCATGGTGTGGTGGAAGTCCAGATGGTCCTGACTGAGGTTGGTAAAGATGCCCACGGCGAACCGGATCCCGTATACCCGATCCAGCGTCAGCGCGTGGGAGGAAACCTCCATCACCACATGGGTGCAGCCCGCGTCGGACATCTGGCGGAAGAGCTTGTGCAGCTCGAAGGACTCCGGCGTGGTGCGCTCCGTGTGGAGCACCTGGTCGCCGATCATGTTCTGGATGGTGCCCACCAGTCCCACCTTGGCGCCGGCCTTCTGCTCCAGAATGCTCTTGATGAGATAGGTGGAGGTGGTCTTGCCGCTGGTGCCGGTAACGCCCACCATGGTCATCTCCCGGGCGGGGTGATCGAACCAGTTGCCGCCGATCTGTGCCAGCGCCTGCCGGGAGTTCTCCACCAGCACATAGGGAATATCGCATGACGGCGCACGCTCGCACACCACGCACACGGCGCCCTTCTCCTGCGCCATGGGGATGAAGCGGTGGCCGTCCACCGCCTCGCCGCTGATGGCCACAAATACGTCGCCGGGGGCGGTGGTGCGGGAATCATAGCTGACGCCGGAGATCTCCGCCTCCATATCAGCGGCGGTGCTGCGGATCGCCAGACCCTGTAATACATCTTTCAGTTTCATGGGGTTCACTCCTTTTAGCCTGTTTTGGGGACGGACGTCCCGTCCGCTGCCAGTATAGCAGGCGGAGACGGGGCAGGAAAGACAATATACTGCCCGATCACATAGCAAAAGCTGCGCTTTTAGTCCCGGACGGTGGTGTCGCCCAGCCGCACGGTGATGACCGTGCCGGCGGGCACCTCGGTGCCGGCCTCCTGCTCCTGACTGAACACCAGCACGGTGTTGGACTCGGAGCTGGTGGTGCCGGTGAAGCGGATCAGCAGTCCCGCGTTGGTGACGGCGGTGTTGGCCTCAGACGCGGTGCGTCCCACCAGCGAGGGCACGGTACACATTTTATCCGGTTTATCCTCTCCGGCATACAGGATCACGGTGGATTTGCCGGGGATGATGGCGCCGCCCACCGGCGTCTGGTCGGTGATGGTGTCCTCTTCGCCCACCACCTTGCAGGAGAAGCCCCGCTCGCTCATACGGGTCTTGGCCTCCTCGATGGTCATGCCGATGACGTTGGGAACGGTGGTGTCCACGCCCATCAGCTCCTCGGCGCTGTAGCTGGGCTCGATACCCAGATAGGGCAGGATCTCCTCCATGATATGGCTGGCCGTGGGCGCCACCATGTTGCCGCCGGACACGTAGGTGCCGGTGGAGCGGCTGGGGGTATCCATGGTGATGAGCATCATGATCTGGGGGTCATCCGCCGGTGCGAAGCACAGGAAGGAGACCACCACGTCGCCGGTCTGGCCCTTATCGGCCGTACCGGTCTTGCCGCCGATGCGGTAGCCGGCCACCTGACCGTTTTTGCCGGTGCCCTCGGCTACCACGTATTCCAGACATTCCCGCACGGTGGCGGAGGTCTCCTCGCTGATGACCTGCCGCACCGGCGTATCGTCGTGCTGCCAGATCACATTGCCGTCGCTGTCGGTGATCTGCTGGGCAAAATGGGGGGTGTAGAGATAGCCGCCGTTGACGCAGGCGGCCTGCGCCGTGATCAGTGCCAGCGGCGTGACGGTGAAGTTCTGACCGAAGGCGTAGCAGGCCAGATCCAGCTGGGTAAAGTTGGCGTCGGCGGCAAACACGCCGGTGGCCTCGCCGCCCAGATCAATGCCTGTGGCGGACATAAGGCCGAAGGAGCGCATATACTGGTAGAATTTCTCCGTGCCCAGCTTGAGACCATAGGAGATAAAGGCGGGGTTGCAGGAATTACCCACGGTCTGCTTCAGCGTCTGCAGGCCGTGACCGGCCTTGTTGGAGCAGTGGATGGTCTGGCCGGAGATGGTCACCGCACCGCCGCAGTTGACGGAGGTGTTCTGGTCGATCAGCCCCTCCTCCAGTGCCGCTGCCAGCGTCAGGATCTTGAAGGTGGAGCCGGGCTCATAGGTGTCGTTGAGCGCCTTGTTGCGCCACTGGATCAGCTGGGCGTCACCGGTGTCGATCTCGCCCCGCTGGATGCGCTCCAGCAGGGTCTTGTCACTGACGGTGGAAAAGTCGTTCAGATCATAGGTGGGATAGGAGGCCATGGCCAGAATGCCGCCGTTGCGCACATCCATGATGATGCCGGTGGCGCCGTTGGCGGGGGAGAAGGCGTCGCACATCTCCTCCATGCCCTTTTGCAGATAGTACTGCACGGTGGCCTCCAGCGTCGTCTGCAGCTGGTCGCCGTTCTCGGGATCAAAATACTGGGAGTATTCATAGAGCAGGTCATTCTGCCGGTTGGCCTTGGCGGTGACCACCAGACCGGACTGTCCCTGCAGATCGTCGTCATATTCCGCCTCCAGTCCGTACAGACCGGTATAGTCGGTGCCCACAAAGCCGATGACATGGGAGGCCAGATCGCCGTAGGGGTAATACCGCTTGGCGTCGGTGGTGAGGAACACGCCCTTGACCTTGTTGGTGTTGATATATTCCCGCACCTGATCGGCCACGTCCTCGTCCACCCGGTACTTCAGCACCTCGTACATGGAGTCGGAGCGCGCCATCTTTTTGAGGATGCTCTCCTCGCTGATGTCCAGAATATTGGCCAGCGCACCGGCCAGGATCTCCTTGGTCCAGGCCACGGGATTTTTTTCGTCGTTCAGTGCGTCGTTGATCTCCTTGGGGGAGAGGAAGATGGTCTCCGCCGTGGAGGAGATGGCCAGAATATTGCCGGAAGAATCATAAATGGTGCCGCGATTGGCGGTGACCACGCTGCTGCGGGTCTGCTGGCTGACGGCCTTGGCCTGCAGCTCCTCGTGGCGGGTGATCTGCAGGGAATAGAGCTTGAAAAACAGGACGAAGAACATGGCCACGCCCATCAGCAGCATCAGTACGAAGGTGCGGGACTGGATGATCCGGTTGGCACGGCGGATGGATTCGTCTTTCCGATTGTGATTCTGGTTGCTCTGCGGCATAATCTGACTCCTTATGAAATAGCAGCTGCGGTTCGGAAAAAGACCAAGCAAGGAGCAAGAAGTCGCCTTCTTACTCCTTGCTGTTGAAAACTATACGGCATCTTCAACGAAAATATTCCCAGATGGAGCGGGCGCCCTCCTCCAGCTTGGAGACGGCCTGATCGACCAGTCCCGGCTGTCCGGCGTAGAGCACCACCGAATCGGAACCGCCCAGGTCGATGTACTGGATCTGTCCGGAGGTGGGCTTGGACATACCCGCCTTCTCGGCCGCCGCCTTGATGGTGGCCAGATCGAAGGTTTTTTCGTATTCGGTCAGCAGCGAGACGTGCTCCTCCTCCAGCGTGGCCAGCTCTGTCTTGATGCCCACCACGTGGTTGGATACGGCGGTGAGCTGTACATAGCCCAGCAGCAGGGTCATCACCAGTGCGCATACCAGCATGATACCACCCACCAGCAGCGCGGAGGGACGGGGCACAGCCTGCGCCTGCGGACGGCGGCGGGGCTGTTCCTTGGGCTGGGGTGCGGCGGTGCGCTGCTCCGGCATGGAACCGGCTTCCTCCAGCTGACGCTCCCGCGCCAGAGAGTCCAGATCATACGCGAGACTGCCATAGGTCATCGCGGTGTTGCGGCGGCGTTGTTCGGCCATGGGTACAGCTTCCTTTCTCGTAAAGTAAAAGAGAGGTCAGAGCTTCTCGGCGACACGCAGCTTGGCGCTGCGGGCGCGGGGGTTTTCAGACAGCTCTTCCTCGCCGGGCGTGATGGGCTTGCGGGAAACCAGCTTCATTTTCGGCTTCTTGCCGCATACGCACACGGGGAAATTGGGGGGACAGGTGCAGCCGGTGGCCAGCTCCTGCATGGTTTTTTTGATGATGCGATCCTCCAGCGAGTGGAAGGAGATCACAGCCAGCCGTCCGCCGGGCAGCAGATGCTCCGCTGCGGCATTGAGCATGGGGGGCAGGGCGTCCAGCTCACCGTTGACGGCGATGCGGATGGCCTGAAAGCTGCGTTTGGCCGGGTGCTGCTTTTCCCGCAGCGCCTGCGGCGGCATGGCGGACTTGATGACGTCCACCAGCTGCAGCGTGGTCTCGATGGGCGCAGTCTCCCGCGCACGGCAGATGCCCTTGGCGATGGCGGGGGCATAGCGCTCCTCGCCGAAATCGTAGAGGATCCGGCGCAGCTCCTCATAAGACCAGAAGTTGACCACCTCGCGGGCGGTCAGCGGTGCGGTGCGATCCATGCGCATATCCAGCGGCGCGTCGTGCATATAGCTGAAGCCCCGCCGGGCGTCATCCAGCTGCGGGGAGGACACCCCCAGATCAAACAGCATCCCGTCGGCACCGGGGATCCCCAGCTCCTCCAGGATCTCGCCGATGCGGTCGAAGTTGCTGTGCACCAGCGTGACATGATCCATATAGTCATGCAGCCGCTCCTGTGCGGCCTGAATAGCGGTCTCGTCCCGGTCGATGCCGATCAGGCGGCCAGTGGTCAGGCGGCGGGCGATTTCCAGCGAGTGGCCTGCCCGCCCCAGTGTACCGTCGATATAGACGCCCTCCGGCCGAATGGCCAGTGCGTCGAGGCACTCCCACAGCAGCACGGGGCGGTGCCCGTAGGAGAGATCTTCCTGTACATTGTGTGTCCGTTCCATGACTTACAGCCCCATTTCCGCCATGGCCAGCTCCAGAGAGCCGTCGGAAAAGGCGGCGTTCTCGATCTCCGCCCAGCGCTGAGCGTTCCAGATCTCCACCCGGTCAAAGCTGCCGATGACCACCGCGTCCTTTTCAAGACCGGCGTACTGCCGCAGCTTCAGCGGCAGCAGGATCCGCCCCTGAGCGTCCGGCTCGCAGTCGGCGGCCAGCGCGAACATGGGGCGCAGCTTTTTGACATCGCTGTAATTCATGGCCTTGAGCTTGTCCATCACGGCATTCCAGCTCTCGTCGGAGTATACCGACAGGCAGTGATCCTGTCCCACCGTGACGTGGAAAGTGCCGCCCAGCTCCTCCCGGAGCTTGGCAGGGATGAACAGACGGCCTTTGGCGTCGATACTGTGGGCATATTGACCGGTCATGTTCCTCACCTCCTGCGGCAGTTATGGTGCATAGTGTGGGAATTTCCACCACAATTAGGGGCAAATCCACCACTATCCACCACTCTGCCATCAAGTATACATAAAACATTTTGAGAATGCAAGGAGAAATTTTGCCGCTGCAGCAGGCATTTACAGGGGATTTTTCCAGCATTTTCCTCACAGGAGGGAACAAATAAAACGGGTGTTTCATTTTGAAAAAAGCAAAAAAGAGCGAGACACAAGATCTTGTGTCTCGCTCTTTGATAACTACTAGATGCGCTGCGGTTGTGGAAAACGTAGAAATCTATGATGAAAAATTAAACATTTTCCACAACTGTGTTAATTCTCGCTTTTCTGCGGTTCTTTCTTCAGATGATCCTGCGCGGCCTGCATCTGCTCCTGCGAAGCGGCGCGGAACTGAGAACGGGAGGTCTGTACCTCGGAGAGTGCCGTCTGGATGGCCTCCTCCGTGCGGCGCAGCGCATCTTCGGTATAGGTGTTGGCCACCCGGTACAGCTCGCGGCTGCGCTCCTCGGCGCGGCGAATGATGTCGGCGCTCTTCTGGCGTGCCTGCTGGATGACTTCGCTCTCGGAGACGATGGTCTTGGCGTCCAGCTCGGCCTGCCGCATCATCTTTTCCACTTCTTTTTTGGCGCCGGCCACATAGTCGTTGCGGGCGGCGATCAGCTCACGGGCTTTTTTCAGCTCCAGCGGCAGCTTGGCGCGAAGCTCATCGAGAATATCCAGCGCTTCGTCGCGGTTGATGGTGCATTTCTCGGCGCTGAAAGCGGCACTCTTTGCCTCGTCGATCATACTGTAGAGCATATCGATCAGGCGCTGTACGTCCTTTTCCTCCATGTCAGTGGTCACATCCTTTCATCAATTCCTCCGCCACCGGTGCGGGTACATACTTTTCAAGGGGCTGGCCATACCGGATCATTTCCCGCGCCATGGTGGAGCTGAAATGGGCAAATTCCGCACGGGCAGGCAGCAGCAGCGTCTCCAGTTGGGGGTCGATCCCCTGGTTGATCCGCGCCATCTGCGCCTCAGACTCAAAGTCTGCCACGTTGCGCACTCCCTTGACGATGATGTGCGCCTGCTTTGCCCGTGCGTAGTCCGCCAGCAGGCCGGAGAACAGCTCTGCCTCCACGTTGGGCAGATGGGCGATGGATTTGCGGATCAGCTCCAGCCGCTTCTCCTGAGAGAACATAGGCTGCTTTTTATCGCAGTTGACCATCACGCACATATATACCTTGTCAAAACAGGCGGCTGCACGGCTCAGAATGTCCAGATGTCCCAGAGTGATGGGGTCAAAGCTGCCGGGATAGATGGCGATCTTCATAGGGAGTCCTCGTTTCCACTGCGATGGTAGATGCTCAGCTTGATCTTGCCGTACCGGTACTGTCGGTACAGAGAATAGGGGGGAGCCAGCGCCGGCAGCTCCGTCTCCACAGCGCTTTCCGCCACAATTATACCATGTTCGCGGCAAATGTCAAATGCTGCGATGTCCTCCAGCGCCTGCTGCAGCAGGCCGGAGGCATAGGGCGGATCGAGAAAGATCACGTCGAATTTCTCGCCGCTTTTCAGATAGGCCATAGCGTCGCCGCTGCGCACCACCGCGCCCTCTGTCAGGCCGCAGAGTTCCAGGTTTTCCCGGATCAGCTTCACCGCGTCGGCGCGCCGGTCAATGAACACGCACTGCCGTGCGCCGCGGCTGAGGGCTTCAATGCCCAGCTGCCCCGTGCCGGCAAACAGATCCAGAATCCGCCGCCCTTCGATGTCGAACTGAATGATGGAGAAGATGCTCTCCTTGACCTTGCCGGTGGTGGGACGGGTCTCCAGCCCCTCCAGCTCCTTCAGGCGTCTGCCGCGGGCAGAACCGGTGATAACTCTCATTGGATGATCCCCCTCGGGTCGAATTGTTCAAAGATGATCAGCGCGCCGTCGTCCTCGGCGGTCTCCATGTCGGCTTTGGTGCGGATGGTCCAGCTGAATTCCTGAGCGCCGTACAGGCCGCGGCACAGCCGAAGGGACAGGCTGTGCCGATCCTCAAAGCGATAGGCGATGAAGTCCGGTCGCGTCCGGCAGTTCAGCAGCAGATTGCTCAGCACCCAGCGTACCACGCCGGGCAGACTCCCGGCATCGCCGTGGCGCTGGAAATTTTCGCTCAGCTGTCCCCGCACCACGTCGGGGCGGTTTGCCCACAGCCACATAAGACAGCGGGGGTCAAAGGACTCCATGCAGTAGGTGACGCTGCGGTGCTTGTCCAGCAGCTTGCAGGCGGCGGCTGCCAGCGCGTCGGCATTGCCCCGCTCGGCCTTCAGCTCGATGATCAGGGGCGCTTTGCCGGCGAAAATGGGCAGCACCTCCTCCAGCAGGGGGATGTGGTACTCCGTGCCCTCCAGCCGGTAGTTTTTCAGCTCCTCTGCCGTCAGATCTTCGATCTGTACGTCCACACCGGCGGTGCGCAGCAGTGAGGCGTCGTGGATGACGGCCAGATGGCCGTCCTTCATCAGATGAACATCCAGCTCGGCGCCGAAGCCGCACTGTACGGCGCGGCGGAACGCGGGGATGGAATTTTCGGGGATGCGGGGCTTGTCATGATAGCCGCGGTGGGCATAGCGCCAGCCGCGGAAGCGCTCCCAGTCCTTGCGGCGATGGCAGCGCAGACACAGCAGATACAGGAGAAAGACCACCACGATCACGGCGGCCAATACGATGAGCCAAGTCATAGGAAAACCTCTTTTCAGTCGTTGTCTACGTCCAGCACCTCCAGCCCCGCCTTGGCCACGGGCTTGCTGTCGCCGTGCTTGACAAACAGCATGGTCACAAAGGCCAGCGCCGTGAATACGGCGGCATAGGGGAACAGGACGTGCATACCGAATTTATCCATCAGCAGGCCGGACACCATGGGCGTGGCCACCTGCGCCGCCATGGACGCGGTGTAGTAAAAGCCGGTATATTTGCCCACGCTGCCGCCGGTGGCCAGCTCCACCACCATGGGGAAGGAGTTGACGTTGATGGTGGCCCAGGCGATGCCCGCCAGCGCAAACATGGCGTTCATCAGCATGGTGGGGCTGTCCGCCGTCAGGAAGCCGGCCACACCGAAGGCCATGGTCAGCATCACCACACCGGCCAGAATGGTTTTCTTCCGGCCTACCTTGCTGGCGATAAAGCCCACCGGCAGATAGGCCACGATGGCCGCCGCCTGGGCGATGATCAGCGTCAGGTTGTAGTCCTTGTGCAGGATGTTGCTGGCGTAGACGGAGTATTTGCTGGTAACGGCATTATAGCCGAAGAACCACAAAACGATGCTCAGCAGAATGAAGATCAGGGAACGCACCTCGCCGGTGGACAGCTTGTGCTCCTCGCCGTTAGTCTCCGGAACGGCTTCCTCCACGCCGCAGGCCGCGCTCTCCCGCTGCATCTCCTCTGCCCACTCCACCTCACGGACGGTGAGGATGAAGATCACCAGTGCCGCCAGCATGATGGCGGCGATCACGCCGAAGTAGCCGGTGTAGCTCATCAGGCTGTTCCGCACCGACGACGTGGCAAACGCCATGCCCAGTGCCAGCACCAGAATGCCGCCGGCGCTGCCCATCAGGTTGATGACCGCGTTGGCCTTGGAACGCAGAGGCTTCATGGTCACGTCCGGCATCAGCGCCACAGCCGGTGAACGGAACGTGGCCATGCTCAGAAGAATGATGAGCAGCAGTCCCACGAACAGAGTCAGCGTTCCCGGATGGCTCTGGGTGACACTGTGGGCATAGGCCTGCCGGGCAGGCAGCACATAGTTGGTGTAGTCTGGGTTGGTGATGGTCGTGCCGTCCGCTGCCGTGATCTGCGCGGTGATGGCGGCAAAGTCCTCTTCGGAAAACTGATCGGAGAGGACAAAGCTCCTGCCGGAGGGCGTCATCAGCTCTTTGTCCGCCTCCGCCTGATAGATCAGCCGCAGATCGGCGGGATCATCCACGGCAGTGCCCAGCTTGAGATTTCCCAGCTGGGCGTTGTCCACGAAAGACAGGGCGATGAGCGCTACGGCGGCCACCAGTGTGCCTGTTACGATGAAAGGCGTGCGCCGACCCTTGCGATGGGTACAGCGGTCGGAGATATGGCCGAACAGCGGCAGCAGGAACAGTGCCAGCACATTGTCCAGCGCCATGATAACGCCGGACCAGGTCTGGCTCATGCCGAACTTGTTGGTGAGGATCAGGGGGATAGAGTTGTCATAGGCCTGCCAGAAGGCGCAGATCAGGAAAAAGGCGAAGCCCACCAGAATGGTGCGTTTGTAATTGAGTTTCATGATTTGTTCTCCTTCATAGCCAGATAGAGCTGCGCCACATCCCGGTAGACCCATGTGGGGTTGACCCGGTATTTGACGATGTCTCCCATCACGCCCTCACCGCTGAGGACGAAAATGCTGTCGATGCCTGCGTTGACGCCGCAGGCTACGTCCGTGTACAGCCGGTCGCCGACGATCACGGCCTGCGCCGGGGCAAAGCCCGTCCGCACCAGCGCCAGCTGCACCATCTCCGGCTGAGGCTTGCCCAGAAAGCGGGGCTGGCGTCCGGTGGCGCGGTGCAGCATCTCGCACACGCTGCCGCAGTCGGGTACGGAGCCGTACCGCGTGGGGCACACCCAGTCGGGATTGGTGGCCAGCCAGGTGACGCCCCGGTTCAGCAGGATACAGCTGTCCTCCAGCTTCTGGAAGGTCAGCTCCGTGTCGAAGCCGCTGAGCAGCACCTGCACCTCCGCCGATACCCGGTCGGTGACCGGAATACCCGCCGCCGCCAGCTGCTGCCGGAGAGAGGCGGTGCCGGCGACGTAGCACAGCTGTCCGGGGAATTCCGTCAGCAGCGTGTGCTGCGCCGCGTCGACAGAGGTCATGAAGTCCTCCGGCGCCGCCGGGATCCCCATGCCTGCCAGCTTGTTCAAATAGCCCTCCACGCCGCGGGAGGAGTTGTTGGTCAAAAAGAGGTATCGTCCGCCCCGCTGCCGGATCAGGGACAGAAATTCCGGTACCCGGTCAAATAACCGGTCATCCAGATAGAGGGTGCCGTCCATGTCCAGCAGAAAGAGCCGCTTGCCGGAAAGAGAAGCCATCTTGCCGCCTCCCGCGCACACATAAAATAACAGTATACAGAATACCACAAACGGTATCATATGGCAAGTTTTTGTTGCTTTTTGCGGCGTTTGTCCCGACGGCTGCAGGACGCCGGCGGTATATTTTTGCCAGAGTGCCGCATACTAGCGAAAAAATGTGAGGTGAACCGAATGGAAATGCACAGAGTCGGCCGGACGGTGTGCTTCTCCGGCGGTGTCAGCGTGCTGTCCTGGGGCAGTGTGGCGGGCAAGCTGGAGGGACAGGGGCCGCTGAGCCGCTATTTTGATGAGATCGAGGAGGATTCCTTCTGTGCCCAGACCAGCTGGGAAAAGGCGGAGTCCATCCTGCAGCAGCGGGCGCTGCGCCATGCACTGGATAAAGGCGGCATGGCCATGGAAGATGTGGATCTGGTGCTGGCCGGTGACCTGCTGAACCAGTGTGCCGCCAGCAATTTTGCGCTGCGCAACACGCCCTTCCGGGCAGGCGGCCTGTATGCCGCCTGCGCCACCATGGGGGAGGGGCTGGCGCTGGCGTCCATGCTGCTGCAGGGCGGCGCCTCCGCTACGGCGGCGGTGATGGCCTCCTCCCACTACTGTACCGCCGAGCGGCAGTACCGGATGCCGCTGCCCTACGGCTCCCAGCGCTGCCCCACGGCACAGTGGACGGCTACTGCCGCCGGCTGCTGTGTGCTGGGGCGCACCGGCGACGGCCCCTATATCACCCATGCCACCATGGGGCGGATCGTGGATCTGGGCGTGAGCGACGCGTGCAACATGGGCGGCGCCATGGCGCCAGCCGCTATCGACACGCTGGAGACGCTGTTCCGGGATACCCGCACCGAGCCGGGCGACTACGACCTGATCGTCACCGGCGACCTGGGCGCCATCGGCCACAGTGTGGTGCAGGAGCTGATGGAACGGGACGGCTTTGTCATGGACAACCGCTACACCGACTGCGGGCTGCTGCTGTTTGACCGCCGGAGGCAGGATATGCACGCCGGAGGCTCCGGCGCAGGCTGCTGCGCCTCGGTGCTGTGCAGCTATCTGCTGGCGGGCTTGAAGAGCCGCCGGTGGAAGCAGATGATCTTCGCCCCGACAGGCGCGCTGCAAAGTCCCACCACTGTGTTTCAGAAGGAGACCATGCCGGCGGTCTGCCACGCGGTGGTATTTTCTACGGAACGATAAGGAGGCAAATATGGCATATCTGTGGTGTTTTCTCTGCGGCGGTGTGCTGTGCGCCATCGGCCAGCTGTTCATCGACCGGACGCAGCTGACCCCCGCCCGGATCCTCACCGGCTATGTGGTGGCAGGCGTGGTGCTGCAGGCGCTGGGCGTCTATCAGCCGCTGGTGGACTGGGCGGGCGCCGGGGCGACGGTGCCGCTGACAGGCTTCGGCTATTCGCTGGCAAAGGGCGTGGCCAAGGCCGTGGCGGAGGAGGGGGCGCTGGGCGTGCTGACCGGCGGCCTGACCGCCACCGCCGGCGGCATCGCGGCGGCGGTGGTATTCGGTCTCCTCATGGCACTGCTGTTCAAGCCGAAAGAAAAGCGTTGACAAATACCTCCAGGGGGTATATAATGCCGCTATCAAAAATACCCCCGGGAGGTATATACTGTGGAGAATTGTTGTTGTCAGCATAAGACGAAGCATCGCTCCGAGGAGGAGCAGAAGCGCCTGAGCAACCGCCTCAGCCGGATCGAGGGACAGGTGCGCGGCGTGCGGGAGATGCTGCAGAAGGACGCCTATTGTCCGGACATTCTGGTGCAGGTGTCCGCCGTCAGTGCGGCGCTGAACAGCTTCAGCAAGGAGTTGCTGGCCACCCATATCCGCACCTGTGTGGCGGACGGGATCCGGCAGGGCGACAACGAGGTCATCGACGAGCTGGTGACCACGCTGCAGAAGCTGATGAAGTAAGGAGGCGGCATCATGCAGGAAAAATTTGTGGTAACAGGCATGACCTGCGCGGCCTGCTCGGCGCATGTGGAGAGGGCAGTGGGACAGCTGCAGGGCGTTAACAGCGTGGTGGTGAACCTGATGCTGGGCTCCATGCTGGTGGATTACGATCCTCAGACGGTGACGGCGGAGGCCGTCATCGCCGCGGTGGAGAGCGGCGGCTACGGCGCCAAGCGGGCGTCGGACGAGAAGGAACAGGATCCGCGCCAGGCGCGGAACGAGGCGCTGCACGCCATGCGCCGCCGGCTGGTCTGGTCGCTGGTGTGCCTTGTGCCGCTGTTCTATCTGAGCATGGGGCATATGATCGGCCTGCCGCTGCCCGCCTTTCTGACCCAAAACCATCTGCTCCACGCCGCAGCGCAGCTGGTGCTGTGCCTGCCCATTCTGGTGCTCAACCGCAGCTATTTCACCGTGGGATTTTCCCAGCTGCTGCGGCGCAGCCCCAACATGGATACGCTGGTGGCACTGGGCGCCGGTGCGGGACTGGTGTACAGCCTGATCGAGATGGGACTGCTGGCGGCGGGACAGGTGAGCGGGATGCCGGAGCTGTACTTTGAGTCGGCGGGTATGATCTGCGCGCTGGTGACCGTTGGCAAATATCTGGAGGAGCGCAGCAAGGGCAAGACCACCGACGCCATCTCCTCCCTGTTGGCACTGGCGCCGGAGAGCGCCGTGGTCAAGCGGAACGGCCAGGAGATCACCATCCCCGCCGAGGAGATCCGGCAGGGCGACACGGTGGTGGTGCGTCAGGGCGGCAGGATCCCGGTGGACGGCGTGGTGACTGCTGGCGGCGGCTCGGTGGACGAGTCCGCCATCACCGGCGAGAGTATGCCGGTGGAGAAGGCGGTGGGCGACCCGGTGACCTCCGCTACGGTGAACCGCAGCGGCTATCTGGAGCTGGAGGCCACCCGTGTCGGCGCCGATACCACGCTGGCGCAGATCGTGAAGCTGATGGAGGAGGCGTCCTCCAGTAAGGCACCTATCTCCCGGCTGGCGGATAAGATCAGCGGCGTATTTGTGCCGGTGGTGATGACCATCGCCCTGCTGGCGGCACTGCTGTGGGCGCTGGTGGGCGGTATGGATGTACGGTTTTGCCTCTCCGTGGGCATCGCCGTGCTGGTGATCTCCTGTCCCTGCGCGCTGGGTCTGGCCACGCCGGTGGCCATTATGGTAGGCACCGGCAAGGCGGCGGAGAACGGGATCCTCATCAAGTCCGCCCAGTCGCTGGAGCTGATGGGGCGGGTGGATACCGTGGTGCTGGATAAGACCGGCACCGTCACCCAGGGCAAGCCCCGGCTCACCGACTGCGTAGGTGTTGACGGCGTGACCCGCCGGCAGCTGCTGGCGCTGGCCGCCAGCGTGGAGCGTCCCAGCGAGCATCCCCTCAGCCGCGCCGTCACGGAGGCGGCGCAGGAGGAGGGACTGCCGCTGCAGGAGGTCACGGACTTTACGGCGGTGCCGGGCGGCGGCGTGGAGGCGCGGCTGGACGGTGCGCTGATCTACGCCGGAAACGCCCCGTACATGGAGAAAAAAGGCATGGAGATCGCCGGCTTTTCCGCGCAGGCAGACGCATGGGCGGCAGAGGGCAAGACGGTGCTGTACTTTGCCCGGGAGGGACAGCTGCTGGGCGTGGCTGCCGTGGCGGATACCGTCAAGCCCGACAGCGCAGCCGCTATCGCCGCTCTGCGGCGCAGCGGCTGCCGGGTGGTGCTGCTGACCGGCGACAACCAGCGGACGGCTGACGCTATCGGCCGTCAGGTGGGCGTGGATCAGGTGATCGCCCAGGTGCTGCCCCAGGACAAGGCGGCCTGCGTGGCGCGGCTGCAGCAGGAGGGACGGCTGGTGGCCATGGTGGGCGACGGCGTCAACGACGCCCCGGCGCTGGTGCAGGCCGACGTGGGACTGGCCATCGGCGCCGGTACGGATGTGGCCATCGAGTCGGCAGACATCGTGCTGATGAAGAGCACACTGGCCGACGTGGCCACGGCGGCGGAGCTGTCACGTGCCGTGCTGCGGAATATCCGGCAGAATCTGTTCTGGGCATTCTTTTATAATAGCGTGGGCATCCCCGTGGCGGCCGGCGCACTGTATCCGGCGCTGCAGCTGCTGCTCAACCCCATGATCGCCGCCGCCTGTATGTCGCTCAGCTCGGTGTGCGTGGTGTCCAACGCCCTGCGGCTGCGGCTGTGGAAGCCGAAGCACGGGATCATCGCCAACGCGGCAGCCCCTGCGGCTGTCCGGCATGACATAACAAATAATGAGGAGGAAACAGGTATGAAAAAGACAGTGACCATTCAGGGTATGATGTGCGCCCATTGCGTGGCGCACGTGGAAAAGGCGCTCAACGCGCTGCCGGGCGTGAAGGCCACGGTGGATCTGGCCGCCGGTACGGCGGTGGTAGAGGGTGACGTGACCGACGAGGCCATCCGCACCGCTGTTACCGAGGCAGGCTATGAGGTAACGGACATCCGGTAAGCATGACCGGAAAGAGCAGATCAGAAAAGAGCCCCGGTCCTTCAAAAGCCCGGGGCTCTTTTTGCTGATTTGTCCGAAATTCTATCCCCCCACCCCGCTTGCGAGACAGGGAGATGTTTGTTATAGTATTCACAATACTACCGCTTGCAGCGGTGAAACTACGGAGGAAAAAGGAATGAAGAGACTGAGGAGTTTGGCGGCATTGCTGCTGGCGCTGGCACTGTTATGCCTGACGATGGCCGGCTGCGGCAGCGGCGGCGAGACGACGGAGAACGACGCGTCCACGCTGGTATACGGCAGCGGCGACTACACCCGTATCAACCCCGCCATGGACGAACACGGCGAGATCAACGTGCTGCTGTTCGACGGCCTGACAGATCACGATGGCAACGGACAGATCATTCCCCGTCTGGCGGAGAGTTGGGAGTATGACAGTGACACGCTGACCTATATCTTCCATCTGGCGCAGGGTGTCCTCTGGCATGACGGACAGCCCTTTACCGCCGAGGACGTAAAGTTTACCTTTGAGGCCATCATAGACGAGGACAACGGCTCGGAAAACGCCCCCAATTACGAGGACGTGACCGCCATCACGGTGGTGGACGATCACACGGTGACCTTCACCCTGTCCGCGGTGAACACCGCCTTTCTGGAGTACATGACCATGCCCATTCTGCCCCGCCATTTGCTGGAGGGGGAGGATATGCAGACCTCGGCCTTCTTCCGTGCGCCGGTGGGCACCGGCCCCTACCGGCTGGAGAGCTGGGATCCGGGACAGTCCATCACACTGGTGAAAAATGAGGACTACTTCGCGGGCGCACCCCGCATCGATACCATTGTGTTCAAGATCGTCACCGACTCCAATGCCCGTGCCATGCAGCTGCAGACCGGCGAGCTGGATCTGGCGCAGGTGACACCCAAGGACGCGGCGGCCTTTGAAAACAAGGACGGCTTTACCGTCTACGACATGACTACCTCCGACTACCGGGGGATCCTCTACAACTTCCACAACGCCTACTGGCAGGAGAACGCCGACCTGATCCCGGCCATCAGCTGCGCCATCGACCGGCAGGCCATTCTGGACGCGGTGCTGCTGGGCAAGGGCGAGGTGGCCTACAGCCCTTTGCAGCGCAACATCTACAACGATCCGACAGTGGAACGCTACGACTACGATCCCGCCCGGGCGGAGCAGCTGCTGCTGGATGCCGGCTGCGCCCGTGACAGCGAGGGCTTCTGGCAGCGGAACGGTCAGCGCATCGGCTTTACCATCAACGCCTCGGCGGACGATCAGGTGCGTATCGACATGGCACAGGCCGCTGCCCAGCAGCTGCGCGCCATCGGTCTGGATGTGACCGCCGCCATCCCCGCCGAGGGCATCGACTGGGGCGGACAGGAGTGCTGCATCATCGGCTGGGGCTCTCCCTTTGACGCGGATGACCACACCTACAAGGTGTTCGGCACAGACAAGGGCGCCAACTACTCCGGTTACTCCAATGCCCAGGTAGACGCGTACCTGACCCGGGCTCGCCAAACCGACGCTCCGGCAGAGCGGGCGGCGGCCTACGCCGGCTTCCAGCAGGCGCTGGCGCAGTCCCCAGCTTACACGTTTTTCTGCTACATCGACGCCATCTATGTGATGTCCTGCCCGCTGCAGGGCATTGACGCCGACACGGTGCTGGGGCACCACGGCGTGGGCATTTTCTGGAATATCTGCGACTGGGAGAAGGCGTGAGCGCCTTCTCCCACAGCGGTGTTATGCGGGTGTGTTCCGCCGCGCCGCAATACGTTGACAAGGACGGTACGGCCATGGAAGAACTGCTGAAGATCGCGCATCTGACGGTGCATATTCCCACCCCGGCGGGAACGGTGCAGGCGGTGCGGGATGTGAGCCTGACGCTGCACCGGGGCGAGGTGCTGGCGCTGGTGGGGGAGTCCGGCTGCGGCAAGAGTATGCTGTGCCGCGCCATCATAAAGCTGCTGCCGAAAAACGCGGTGATTACCGACGGCAGCATTACGGTGGAGGGGACGGACATCACCGCCTGCAGGGAGCGGGAGATGCAGCGACTGCGGGGACGGGTGTTCTCCATGCTTTTTCAGGATCCGCTGACGGCACTGGATCCCGCCATGACGGTGGGCAGGCAGATCGTCGGGGCGGTGCGCGCCCATGACCGCCGCCGCGCCGCTGAAGCGGTGCGGCAGCGGGTGCTGGAGCTGCTGACGCTGGTGGGCGTCACGCCGCCGGAGCAGCGGTATGACCAGTATCCCCACCAGCTTTCCGGCGGCCAGCGGCAGCGCTGTCTGCTGGCCATGGCGCTGGCGGGCGAGCCGCGGATCCTGCTGGCCGACGAGCCCACCACGGCGCTGGACGTGACGGTGCAGGCGCAGATCCTGGATCTGCTGCGCCGCGTGCAGGAGCAGCTCCACACCGCCACACTGCTGGTGTCCCATGATCTGGGCGTGGTGGCGCGGGCGGCAGACCGGGTGGCCATCATGTACGCCGGGCGGATCGTGGAGATCGGCACGGCGGAGGAGATCTATTATGACCCGCGCCATCCCTATACCCGGGGGCTTCTGCAATCCCTGCCGGCGCTGGCACAGCGGCAGGGCGCGCTGCATACCATCCCGGGGATGCCGCCCAGCCTCATCGACCCACCGCCGGGAGACGCCTTTGCCTGCCGCAACCCGCAGGCGCTGGCTATCGACTATCAGCAGCAGCCGCCCATGTTCCGTGTCAGTGACACCCACTATGCGGCCACCTGGCTGCTGGATCCCCGGGCGCAGAGACGGCTGTCCACGGAAGGAGAGAACGTACATGGATGACATTCTGCTGGATGTGCGGCATCTGACCCATATTTTCCGGCTGCCGGGCAGGCAGCAGCTCCGGGCAGTGGACGATGTGTCCTTTCAGCTGCGGCGGGGCGAGATACTGGGACTGGTGGGGGAGTCCGGCTGCGGCAAGTCCACGGTGGCTCGCTGCATCATGAACCTGTACCGCCCCACGGCGGGGCAGATCCTCTATGACGGCATCGACACCTGCGACCGGCAGCAGTACCGTGCCCACCGCCGCCGTCTGGAGGCGGAGCGGCAGCTGATCTTTCAGGATTCCGCCTCCAGTCTGGATCCCCGGATGACGGCGGCGGACAGCATCGCCGAGCCGATGGCGATCCACCATATCCGACCGAAGCGGGGCAGCCTGCGGGCGGAAGCGGCCTTTCAGCTGTACTACGTAGGCATGGAGGAGAGGTGTCTGGACAAATACCCGCCGGAGCTGTCCGGCGGCCAGCGGCAGCGGGTGGCCATTGCCCGGGCGCTGGCCATGGAGCCGAAGCTGCTGGTGGCGGACGAGCCTGTGGCGGCGTTGGACGTGTCCATTCAGGCGCAGATCATCAACCTGTTCCGCCATCTGCGGCAGGAGCATGGCTTCTCCATCCTGTTCATCGCCCACGATCTGGCGATGGTGGAGTATCTGTGCGACCGGGTAGCTGTGATGTACCGGGGCAGGCTGGTGGAAATAGGCGATACCGGGGCAGTGTTCTCTCAGCCGCGGCACGACTACACCCGGGCGCTGCTGTCGGCCATCCCCCTGCCGGATCCCCGGCGGGAGCGGCAGCGCCGTCCGCTGGATTTTGACAGCATGGACTTTTCCCGGGACGGCGTGCTGCAGGAGATAGCTCCGGGACATTTTGCACGGCTGCAGGAGGAAGAACGATGAAAACAGCGCTGTATATCCTGCGCAAGACACTGGTGTTCCTGCTGAGCGTATGGCTTTTGTCGCTGGCGGTGTTCTGTATTGCCCGGCTGGCGCCGGGGGAGCCGCTGATGGCCTACTACGGTGACCGGCTGGAGAAAATGACGGTGGAGGAGAAGCAGCAGGCGCGGCAGCGTCTGGGTTTGGATGAGCCGCTGCCGCAGCAGTATCTGCGCTGGCTGGAAAACGCGCTGCATGGCGATTTCGGCCTCTCCTATAAGTACAAGCAGCCGGTGCTGGAGGTGATCGCCCAGCGGGCGGGAAACACGCTGCTGCTGGGCGGCCTCGGCTTTGTGCTGATCTTTGCCGGTGCGCTGGGGCTGGGGCTGCTGTGCGCCTGGTTTGAGGATCGCTGGCCGGACAGGCTGCTGTGCCGGCTGGGCACCCTTACCAGCTGTATCCCGGAGTTCTGGCTGTCCATGGTGCTGATTCTGGTGTTCTGCGTGGCGCTGCATTGGCTGCCCAGCAGCGGCGCCTACTGCGCCGGCAAGGCCGGTGACGCGGGCGACCGGATCGTGCACCTGCTGCTGCCGCTGACGGTGGTGCTGGCGGGGCACCTGTGGTATTACGCCTACATGGTGCGCAACCGGCTGCTGGAGGAGGTGCGTGCGGACTACGTGCTGATGGGGCGCGCGGTGGGACTCAGCCGCGGCTGTCTGCTGCTGCGGCACTGTCTGCCCAACAGCCTGCCTGCCTATTTCAGCCTGATGGCCATCTCCGTGCCCCACATTCTGGGCGGTACGTATATCGTGGAGACGGTGTTCAGCTATCCGGGGCTGGGGGCGCTGTCCTTTGAGAGCGCCCGCTGTGCCGACTACAATATGCTGATGGTGCTGTGCGTGCTGACCGGCGCTGTGGTGATCCTGTGCAGCATGATCGCCCAGGCCGTCAACCGGCACCTGGATCCCCGTATGGGGGCGGTGCAGGGGGAGGTGACGGCACGGTGACGGAGCGTGAGCTGTTTTCCGTGGTGGGGATGCTGCCCCAACCGGCGCCGTCGGCGGCAGTCCGCCGCCGGGACGTGCCCGTGGTGCCGCTGGTGCTGTTGGGACTGGTGCTGCTGGGCTGCCTGTGCGCGCCGCTGCTGACCGGGCGGGATCCGGCCTATATGGATCTGGCCAACTGCGCCGCGGCGCCCGGACGGCAGTTCTGGTTCGGTACGGACACCATGGGGCGGGACATCTTCGCCTGTATCTGGTACGGCGGCCGCGTGTCGCTGGCGGTGGGCTTTCTGGCCGCCGCCATCTCCACGGCCATCGCCGTGGTGTACGGCGCCGTCAGCGGTATGGCCGCGCCGTGGCTGGACACGGCCATGATGCGCCTGACGGAGCTGTTCATCAGCGTGCCGTCGCTGCTGCTGACGGTGTTCCTGCAGGCGTTTCTGGGGCGTATCCACGTGCTGTCACTGGCGCTGGTGATCGGCGTCACCGGCTGGTGCGCCATGGCCAAGGTGGTGCGCACCGAGGTGCGCCAGCTGCGGCAGAGCGGCTATGTGATCGCCTGCCGCTGTATGGGCGGCAGCTTCTGGCGGATCCTGTGGCGTCATCTGGCGCCGAACTTCGCCTCCTCCATCCTCTTTATGGTGGTCATGAGTGTCCGCTCCGCCATCGTGGCGGAGTCCACTCTCAGCTTCATGGGTATGGGTTTGCCGCTGGAGACCATCTCCTGGGGCAGTATGCTGGCGCTTTCGGAGCAGGGGCTGATGCGGGGCGCCTGGTGGATCATTCTGATCCCCGGTGCTTTCCTGGTGCTGGTGCTGGTGTGTATCACCGCCATCGGCGGCTGGCTGCGCCGGCGTTTTGACCGCCGCCAGAGCAATCTGTGAGGAAGCATATAAGACTGAAGCGCCGGGTTCTTGCAAGAACCCGGCGCTTGGTCTATAATGGGACAAAAGAAAGGGGGCAGACTCATGCAGCACAGCAGATGGTATAAGGATATGGTATTCTATCAGATCTGGCCGCGGAGCTTCAAGGACGGCAACGGCGACGGCATGGGCGACCTGCAGGGCGTCTATGAAAAGCTGGATTACATCCAGTCACTGGGTGCGGACGGGATCTGGTTCTCACCGCTGTATCCCTCACCCGGCGCCGACTGCGGCTACGACATCTCCGACTACCGGGACATCGCCCCGGAATTCGGCGGAATGACCTGGTTCCGGCGGGTACTGGACGGCGCCCATCAGCGGGGCATGAAGGTGGTGATGGATCTGGTGGTGAACCACACCAGCGACGAGCACGAGTGGTTCCAGAAATCCCGCCGCCGCATCGAGCCGTATACCGACTACTACATCTGGCGCAAGGCCGCCCCGGGCGGCGGTCTGCCCAACAACTGGGACAGTATGTTCGAGGGAAAGGCGTGGCAGTGGGACGAGGTGCGGCAGGAGTACTACCTGCACCTGTTCGCCGTAAAGCAGCCGGATCTGAACATGGATAACCCGCTGGTGCGGCAGGAGGTTAAGGAGATCCTCCACTTCTGGCTGGAGCAGGGGGTGGACGGCTTCCGGGAGGACGTCATCACCTTCATCTCCAAGAAGGACGGCCTGCCGGATGATCGGCTGATGCCCGCCGCCCGGGGGATCCGCCACTATAACCACGGCCCCCGTGTCCACCAGTATCTGGCGGAATTCAAGCGGGACGTGCTGGATCACTACGACTGCTTTACGCTGGCGGAGGCGCCCATGGTCACGCCCCGGCAGGCGCTGCGCTATATCGACGAGGACAGCGGCCAGATGGATATGATGATCCAGTTTCAGAGTATGTGCGCCGACTGCCTCTATACGGACTATGCCCACACCGCTTTCTCCCTGCGGCGGCTGAAGCGGGTCTGGGATCTGTGGCAGCGGAAGCTGCGGGGCAGGGCGTGGAATATGCTGTATCTGGAAAACCACGACCATCCCCGCGTCATCTCCCGCTACGGCAGCGAACGCTACCGCACCGAGAGCGGCAAGGCACTGGCGGCGGCCTATCTCTTCCAGCAGGGCACGCCCTTTATCTATCAGGGGCAGGAGATCGGCATGGTCAACTGGCGGCCGAAGCACACCGATATGTACGAGGACGTGCAGAGCCGGAACTTCATGCCGGGACTGCCGGAAAAGCTGCGGCTGAAGTGGCTGTGGACGGGAAGCCGGGACAGTGCCCGGACGCCCATGCAGTGGGACGATTCGCCCCACGCGGGCTTCACCGCCGGCGAGCCATGGTTCTACGTCAACGACAACTATACCGCCATCAACGTGGCGGCGCAGGAGCGGGATCACGACTCCCTGCTGCACTTCTACCGGCAGGCCATCGCCCTGCGCAAGCGCCTGAGCGTGGTGCGGGATGGCACCTATCACGACTGCTGCCCACTGGCGGGAAGCCTCTATCTGTACACCCGTGAGACGGCGTCCCAGCGGCTGCTGGTGGTCTGCTCCTTTACAGAGCGTCCCCTGACTGTGACGCCGCCCAAAGGCTACAAGCTGGCAGAGGGGGAGCTGGTGCTGGCGAACTACCCGGTAGCGGAGCCGGGAAAGCCCTTCCGTACCCGCCCCTACGAGACACGCGTGTATCTCTTTGGAGTTTAGAACAGCGGAAAAGCCCGCCGCGGCGTAACTCAACGATGCGTCGGTTGCGCCGGGGCAGCGGGTTTGCTACCATGAGGGCGGAGGTGATCTCATGGATCGAGAAATGCTGGGCAGATTCATTGCCCAGAGACGCAGAGAACTGAACCTGACCCAGCGGGAGCTGGCGGAAGCGCTCCATGTGACGGACAAGGCTGTCAGCAAATGGGAGCGGGGGATGGGATGTCCGGATATTTCCCTGCTGGAGCCGTTGGCGGCGGCGTTGGAGCTGAGCGTGGATCAGCTGCTGACCTATCAGACCGCCCCGGCGGAACCGGAACCGGCGGAGGAGCCTGTGACATCCCAGGCGGTGCAGGCGGTGCTTGACCTGACGCTGGCGGAGCGCCGCGCCCGCCGTATGCGCCGCTGGATCATCGGCCTGGCTGTGCCCTTGGCGCTGATCGTGCTGGCGGTGCTGTATACCCTCCTGCAGGACGGGCAGAGGGATGGCAGACTGTTCATCAACGAAAGCAGTACGTCCCCTGACGGAAACATCACCGTGGTGACGTATACCAGCGATTTTGGCGAGCAGACAGTCATGGTAAAGGAGCCGTATATACTGCTGTGCGACCGCAGAGATGGCGAGTCCGTCAGCAGCACCATGAGGTCGTGTTACCCCGATACGAAGATCACCGGCCTGTACTGGTCACCGGAAAGCGCCTACCTGGCCATCGGCCGGAAATATACAGGGTCGGAACCCCATCTTGACTGCACCATCTGGCATTTTTATCAGGATGGGAGTGGCCAGTGGCACGGCGGGAGTGTTCATGGCACGCTGCGCATCCATCTGGAGCACCTGTGGTATGAGGGCGATGAGGTGCTGAAGGACGCTTTCCCCAATGTGGAGACGGCGCAACCCTCCGGCTATCCCATTTTTGACGTGTCCTTCGATAGCTGGGACGGCACGGTGCTGCAGGTAAAATGTACCTACACCGGCACCGACAACGCCGTCCACGAGGTGACTGTCCGCTACGACGTGGCCGCACAGCAGGTGCTTTCGGCAGCGTGAGCTGCGCACGCCGTGATCAGAAGGACGGGAATGCTCCCGCACACCCCTGCCAAACAGAAAGAAGGACTTCCTTTCGGAAGTCCTTCTTAGTCTGTCGAAATGCTGGGCAGCATTTGCCGCCCGCCATGACGGTGAATCATTTGAATCGTTTTTTGCCGCGGCGTGTACGTGGCAAAAACGCTTTGCGCGGAGAGCGCATTCGTTTGTCACTTTGTGGACAAACGAATGCGGGTCGGAGCGAATCCGATTTTTGTCAAAAGGGCATAGCCCTTTTGACAAGCTGAGAACGGACTTCCGAAAGGAAGTCCGTTCTTTGCTTATAAGGGGTGAGAAAACTCACAATGGAAAACGTTGGTTACTCAGCCTTGGCAGCGGCCTTCTTGTTGCGGCCGAGAGCACGGATGCCCTCCACCACCAGGTCGATGGCCAGGATCACCAGCAGCACGCCGATGATACCGCGGATGTAGCACCACACCACGCCTTCGCCGCCGGCCATGATACCGGTGATCTGCGCCTTGATGGTGAAGACCAGGGAGGTCAGGGTTACCACCAGCATGAAGAACATGGGGAAGTAGAACATCTTGTTGTTGCGGCCGATCTTACCCAGCCAGCAGCACACAGCCAGCAGACCCAGGGCGGCCAGCAGCTGGTTGGCAGCGCCGAACAGAGCCCAGATCTTGGCATAGCCGGTCAGACCCAGGGCCACGCCGGCCACCACGGTGATACCGGTGGCAACATAGGGGTTGGTGATGACGCGCTTCCAGCCGGTCAGATCCTCACGGGTCTGGCCGGGCTCAACGAAGAACTCAGCGAACATATAGCGAGCCAGACGGGTAGCGGTATCCACGGAAGTCAGGCAGAAAGCAGACACGGCCAGGATCAGCATGGAGTACACGGCATTGTAGCAGCCGTCGCCGAACACCTTGGAGAACATGGAGGCCAGGCCGGTGGCGAACACCACGGTAGGCGTGGTGGTCGTGCCGTCAGCATAGGAGGCCCAGATGTAACCCACAGCGCAGACGGAGATCAGTGCCAGAGCGCACTCGATCAGCATACCGCCGTAAGCGATGGGCTTGGCGTCCTTTTCCTGATCCAGCTGCTTGGAGGTGGTGCCGGAACCAACCAGAGAGTGGAAGCCGGACACAGCACCGCAGGCGATGGTCACGAACAGAGCGGGGAACATATAGCCCAGAGAGGTGCCGGAAGGTGCCAGAGAATCATAGAAGCCGGTGAAAGCGGGCATATCCACGACGGGATGTGCGCCGATGATGCCCACGACAGCCAGAATCATCATACCATACAGCAGGAAGGAGCTGAGGTAATCACGGGGCTGCAGCAGGATCCACACGGGGGTAACGGAGGCCACGCCGATGTAAAGACCCACGATGATCATCCACACGGTGTAGCTCAGGTAGATGGGATGCCAGTTCAAACCGATGACCATGCACACCACGATGCCGACGACGCCGATCACGGTAGCAATGCCCAAAGGCGCGTTGCGGCGGTATACGAAGAAGCCGAACAGGATGGCCATCAGGATGAACATGATGGAGATGATGGCGGTGGAGGCGTTGGCGGCGGAAGCCTCCAGGTCCACGAGCCCGTCAGCGGTATAGGTGGCCTTGAAGGTGTTGGCCACGATGGAGGCGAAGGCCGCCACCACCAGGATCAGGGTCAGGTAGGCGAACACGATGAACAGCTTCTTGGCCTTGGCGCCGATAGCGTCGCCGATGACCTCGCCGATGGACTCGCCCTTGTGGCGGATGGAAGCGAACAGGGAACCAAAGTCATGCACGCCGCCGAAGAAGATACCACCGATCAGTACCCACAGCATCACGGGCACCCAGCCGAACACAGCGGCCTGAATGGGGCCGTTGATGGGGCCGGCACCGGCGATGGAGGAGAAGTGATGGCCCATCAGCACGGGAGCCTTGGCGGGGCAGTAGTCCTTGCCGTCTTCCATGGTATGAGCAGGAGTAGGACGGGAGTTATCCACACCCCACTTCTTGGCCAGCCAACCGCCGTAGAAAATATAGCCTACGACCAGAACGGCACAGCCGATGATCAGGAACAAAGCAGCATTCATAAAGCTCTCTCCTTTCTGAACAATTTTTTCATTTGCTTATGAAACAGACCCTGATTCAGGACCTGTGCTGCACTGTGTCCGCTGCGGTTGGTGCACACCGAGTTTTCCGGCAGCACCGCCAGAGCGGTATGAAAATCCATCCAGCCCCAGTAGGACATGCGGAAGCTCTTATAGAGCTTGCAGCGCTTCAGCGCTTTCCGCGCCTGCTCATCACAGCTGTCACATACAAACAGCGTGGTGATGTAGGTGTACATATGGGTGGGGCCGGGCTGAATGCGGGCCATGCCCTGTTCGTAGGCCAGCTTTTCGCAGGCGTCGTAGATCTCCTTGGTCAGATGGGGAACGCTGAACAGGTACACATACTCAAAGCTCTTGGCCTCCCAGAGCTTTGCCTTCTTGGAGAGGACATATTTTTCCGATGTGGCGTAGAAGTCCATGGTAGCAGCCAGAGGCTGCTGCTCCTCCTGGCAGCGGGTGATGTCAAATTGGCTCTGATAAATGGTACACAGCCGGTCAACGGCTTCCTCGCGGGTCATGGGACGGCCTCCTCTCGCATAAAGCTCTTAACGGCTGACAACGGTTTCTTTACGGCCTTTCGCGATTAAAACCGTGAAAGAAGCGATAGGAAAAAGTTGCATTTTTCGTATAGCAAAACGTTACCGTGCCGTCTAAATCACGTTCCATACTATATACCTCGACTTTTCAACTTTCAAGAGGCAAAACTCTACAATTTTTAAGTGTTAAGTTTATGTAAATTTTCAGTTGATTTTCACAAAGAAACTGTATATACTGAAAATTGTCGCCGCCTATCCGGCTGGTAGGTTGATCGAAACAGAAAAAAACGCCCGCATGCGTCAGCATGCGGGCGTCCTTGCGTCCCGGTCCGGGCGGCGTGGGATCAGAGGGTGCCGGTGACGGTGAGGGTAGCGGTGCCGGGCGTCACGGTGTAGGCGCCGGTGGCGGTATCCTGGGTGAAACTGGCGGCGGGCACGGTGATAACGCCGGCCACGGTGGCGAACCGCCCGGTGGCGGCGTCGTAGGTGTACTGCGTCGGCGCGGTCAGGGCCGTGCCGTCCAGCGTCACGGTGAGATCCCGGAGGATGGGGGAGAACACGTCCGTGACCACCAGGCTGTCCGCCGCGCTGGCCACCGTGTTGCCGCTGTTCTGGATGACGAAGGTGTAGGTCACCTGCCCGTTGGCGGCCACCTCCGTGGGGGACAGAGCCTTGCTGATGGTCAGCACCGGCCCGGTCACGGGGGCCACCGTCTCCGTGGCGGTAACGGCATCGGGCAGACCGCCGCCGGTCACGGTGACGGTGTTCACCACGCTGCCCTCCGCGCCCAGCGGCGCGAAGGCGGTGGGCTCCGCCTCGTAGGCGATGACGGTGCTGCCCCCGGCGGGAACGGAGATACCGGTGATGGTCAGCGGCGGGCCTGCCGTGACGGCGGGAGCCGTCTGCAGCACACCGTCCTGATAGTACCGGACGGAGCCGGCGGTATAGACCAGCGGATAGACGGTATTGCCGTTGAAGGCATAGCCGCCCAG
The DNA here is from genome assembly GCA_934573945.1 of uncultured Oscillospiraceae bacterium. GTDB lineage: Bacteria > Bacillota > Clostridia > Oscillospirales > Oscillospiraceae > Vescimonas. The sequence continues at coordinate 37,248 of CAKTMQ010000004.1, forward strand.
ATCATCGGTGACGGTAAGCCCGGTCAGGGCCGCCGCGCCGGAATTGATGAGGGTGATGAGATAGGTGATCGGCCGTCCGGTGCGGTAGGTGGGCACCACCGCCGTCTTGGAGGCGGTCAGCACCTCCAGCAGCTGGCCGGTGATGATGTTGGAATTGGTGGTGCCGCCGCTGTAGGTCAGGGTGGCCTGGTTTGTGAATGTTGCCATGAAATGACCTCCTGTGTCGAGTCTGCGGGGCATTGTCCCGCACCCCATTGTATGCGCCGGGACGGTGAGGTGCGCGCCTGTATATAAAGAGGAGACATCCGCAGGGATGTCTCCTCTTTATATAATATGCTGTGTGCCTTACAGGTTATGCACCCGCAGGGCGCGGATGGCGTTGAGCACCGCCAGCACCATGACGCCCACGTCGGCGAAGATGGCGGCCCACATGTCGGCTGCGCCCACGGCCACCAGCGCCAGGCACGCGAACTTCACCACCAGCGCGAACACGATGTTCTGGTACACGATGCCGATGCATTTGCGGGAGATCCTGATGGCCTTGGCGATCTGCAGCGGCTCGTCGTCCATCAGCACGATGTCGGCGGCCTCGATGGCGGCGTCGCTGCCCATGGCGCCCATGGCGATGCCGATGTCGGCACGGCTCAGCACGGGGGCGTCGTTGATGCCGTCGCCCACGAAGGCCAGCTTGCCGTGCTGGCGGCCCAGCAGCTCCTCCACCTTGCTGACCTTGTCGGCGGGCAGCAGGTCGCTGTGTACCTCGTCCACGCCCAGCTCTGCCGCCACGGACTCCGCCACCTTCCTGGCGTCGCCGGTGAGCATGACGGTCTTGTCCACGCCGGCCTTATGCAGGGCGGCGATGGCCTCCTTGGCGTGGGGCTTCACCACGTCGGAGATGACGATGTGTCCGGCATAGTGCCCGTCCACGGCCATGTGGATGATGGTGCCGACGCTGCGGCAGTCGTGATAGGGGATGCCCAGCTGCTCCATGAGCTTGCTGTTGCCGGCGGCGACGGATACGCCGTCCACCTTGGCGGTGACGCCATGGCCGCTGAGCTCCTGCACATCCGTGACGCGGCTGCGGTCGATGGGCTTGCCGTAGGCCTGCTGCAGGCTCTTGCTGATGGGGTGGGAGGAGGCGCACTCGGCCAGCGCCGCGTACTCCAGCAGCCTGGCCTCGTCCATCTCGTTGTGATGGACGGCGGTGACCTCGAACACGCCGCGGGTCAGGGTGCCGGTCTTGTCAAACACCACGCACTTCACCTGGGACAGCGTCTCCAGATAGTTGGAGCCCTTGATGAGCACACCCTCCTTGCTGGCGCCGCCGATACCGGCGAAGAAGCTCAGGGGGATGCTGACCACCAGCGCGCAGGGGCAGCTGGTGACCAGGAACGTCAGCGCGCGGTAGATCCACTGCTCCCACTGGCCGTCCATGCCGCCCACCAGCCGGATCACCGGCGGCAGCACCGCCAGCGCCAGGGCGCTGTAGCACACGGCGGGGGTGTAGATGCGGGCGAACTTGGCGATAAAGTCCTCGGAACGGGACTTGCGGGAGCTGGAGTTTTCCACCAGCTCCAGGATCTTGGACACGGTGGACTCGCCGAAGGCCTTGGTGGTGCGGATCTTCAGCAGACCGGTCATGTTGATGCAGCCGCTGATGATCTCGTCGCCCTCCCGGGCGTCCCGGGGCAGGCTCTCGCCGGTGAGGGCGCTGGTGTTCAGGGTGGAGGTGCCCTCCGTGATGATGCCGTCGATGGGCACCTTCTCGCCGGGCTGCACCACGATGACGGTGCCGATGGCCACCTCATCGGGATCCACCTGTACCAGCTGGCCGTCCTGCTCGATGTTGGCGTAGTCGGGGCGGATGTCCATCAGGGCGCTGATGTTCTTGCGGCTCCTGCCCACGGCGTAGCTCTGGAACAGCTCGCCGATCTGGTAGAACAGCATGACGGCGATGGCCTCGTTGTAGTCGCCGCTCTTTTCATAGATAGCCAGGGCGAAGGCGCCGATGGTGGCCACGGCCATCAGGAAGTTCTCGTCGAATACCCGGCCGTTGAGGATGCCCTGCCCGGCCTTCTTCATAATGTCGTAGCCGATGACGACGTAGGCCGCCAGATACAGCGCCAGCCGCAGCCAGCCGGTAACGGGGATAAAGTGCAGGGCCACCAGCATGACCGCCGCGATGAGGATGCGGATGAGCATCTTTTTCTGCTTCTTTGTCATGGGTCTGCGCTCCTTTCACAGTGAAATGGGGGAAAGCGTAAGCGAGGCGCCCCGCCTGCCGTGCAAACGGGACGCCCGCGCCGTGGGAGGATCAAAGCTCGATCTCGCAGTCAGGCTCAACCTTCTTGCAGGCCTTCAGCACGTCCTTCATGACCTTCTTGGGATCGGCGCCCTCGGCGAACTCCACGATCATCTTCTGGGTCATGAAATTCACCACGGCGGAGGCGACGCCCTCGGTCTTCCCGGCGGCCTCCTCCATCAGGTTGGCACAGTTGGCGCAGTCTACTTCGATGGCATAGGTCTTTTTCATGGGATAAGCTCCTTTCGCGTACATAAAAGATTAAGTACTTGTTTAATCATCATGGCCGTAGTATAATGCGGGCAGAGACAAAAGTCAATGGTGCCGGCGCGAAGATGCCCAAAGCGGCGAAAACCATTTCCGAACGGGCGAAAAGGAGGACGAAGCATGGAGCATACCGGACTGCCCCACGACCATGGGGAGGAGCAGAACCACACCGCAGCCATGCGGGAGCTGCTCCGCGATGAGGGGCATTTCCAGCGCATCGCGGACATTTTCCGGCAGCTGGGCGACCCCAGCCGCATCCGCATTTTCTGGCTGCTGTGCCACTGTGAGGAGTGCGTGGTGAACATCGCGGACATGGTGGAAATGTCCAGCCCCGCCGTGTCCCACCACCTCCGGGTGCTGAAGGACAGCGGCCTGCTGGACAGCCGCCGGGACGGGCGGGAGGTGTACTACCGCGCCGCCGACGGTCCCCAGAGCCGCCTGCTCCACGAGATGATCGAGCAGGTGATGGACGTGGCCTGCCCCCAGTGGCGGGAGGAGGCGGAGCAGGTGAAGATCATCCGGGAGATCCACGACCACCTGACGGAGCACATGGAGCAGCGGGTGACCATCGAGGAGTTGGCGCACCGTTACCTCATCAACCCCACCACACTGAAAACCGTGTTCAAGCAGGTCTACGGCAACTCGCTGGCAGCCCACATGAAGGAGCACCGCATGGAAAAGGCGGCGTCCCTGCTGCGGGAGACGGAGCTCAGCGTGGCGGAGATCGCCGGACAGGTGGGCTACGAGAGCCAGAGCAAGTTCACCGCGGCGTTCAAGGAGCAGTTCGGCCAGCTGCCCAAGGAGTACCGGCGCACATAGGAAAAAAGAGACGGACGCAGCTGCGTCCGTCTCTTTTATCCCTTATTTGAAGAACTCGAACCGCGGCGCGTCCTTGGTGACGGTGCCCGTCTCGATCTCGATGCCGTCCCCGAAGTACCTGAGCAGCAGCGCCACCAGCTCATCGGCGGCGGCCTGCACCTCGGCGGCGTTCACATCGGAAAAGCCGTCGATGGGAAACAGGATGGCCTTCGTCTCCTCCGTGATCTTGCCCCGCTCCGACTGCCGCCAGGTCCAGCGGCGGGTGCGGATCTCACTGCCGGAGGCGTACACCGCCTCGCCCACGTCCGGCGTCTCCTCCTCGGTGCTGCCGAAGGGGATGAACGTGTCGCCCTCCTTGGCCAGCCGCACGTCCAGACCCTCGTCGATGGTGTCCAGATCGTGGGCGCCCATGGGCAGCCGGTGCTTGATGGACACGGCGTTGCCCAGATCCACGGCGGC
>CAKTMQ010000005.1 GCA_934573945.1 uncultured Oscillospiraceae bacterium
AAGAGAAACAGTACGACGATCAGGAACCAACCGGAACCCCAGCCGTCATTGTCCGCGCCGCGAGTGACGGCGGCGATATCGGACAGGCTCATATTCTCGCCCATAGTGTGTTGCTCCTTCCATCAAAAATTATATGATAATCCGTGTCGACCCGGTTTATCTCAAGAATTGCGCAAACATCTTTGCTTGCTCCTGCAAGTTTGCAAACTGCTCTTTGCTCATTTGTCCGGAAGAAAGCAAGCGGTTGATCTCCGCCTCCGCCTTTTGCGGCGTCATGCCCGCCGCGAACTTGCGGAACTCCGCCACCATTGCCAGAGGGTTATTCGGTCGACTTCTGCCACCGCTTAGCATCTGCATCATCGGGTTTGCCACTCAGCATCTCCTCCAATCTTTTCACGCGATCTTCCAGGCCGTTGACATCCACCACCGGCGCGGGCTGGTACGGGGTTACCGAATACGGTGTCACCGTGGCGTACCCTGCGCCGTCCGTCGTCTTGAGCCATACAATGGGGTCATGCTCGTCCATCAACAGAATGGAGCTGTTGGGAGCCATCCTGAACGCCTCTGCGCCTCCCTGACCGTTGACGCGGGTAACTTGCCCCATAAACGCCTGCGGGCCTCCTGCGGCGTTCTGCGGGCCGCCAGCGGGGTATCCGTAAGGGTTGCTGTATCCCATCGGCTGGTAGGGATTGAAATATGCCATGTCCGCACCTCCTTGTTGATAAAATCATAAAACAAAAAAGACCCAACAAAGGGCCTGAAAAAGGTCCCTGTTGGGTCTTTCTTTCACTTGTTGTTAACGGCGTCTGCGATTTTGCGGTAGCCTCTGCGCCTGCACTTCTTGACGTATTCCTGCGACGCGAAAAGCCGGTCGGCCACCTGCTGGCGGGATTTGCCCCGCACGTCGCACTCAATGATGCAGTACGCCTCGTCGCCCGGCAGCTCCAGCCCGGCGATGAAACTCACCGCCCGTTGGGGTGCCATAGACTGCAGCTTTGCCCGGATATCACGATGTGTCGGATTCATGTTGCATCCCACGCCGTGAGCTTGCGGAGCTTGCGCGGAGACGGAGGACGGCGGATCGTAGCCTCACGCCTCGCTCAGATGTACTTACACCTTGACAATGAACGCTCCCGGGAACTTGGCCCGCACGGCCTCAAGAAAAATATCCGCGTTGGTCTTTTCCTTAAACGCGCCTACCTGCACCCGGTAAATCGTGCCCGAATCGGGCACCGGCTCCGGCCCTACGTCAAGCTGCTTGTCCGGCGCGATGTACGGAATGCCGAAGAACTCACACACGGCCTGACAGGTCTCCTCGGCGATGGCCTCCATGTTGTCGATCAGCCACTGCGCCTCCTCGGGGTTGTCGTGGAAACCGAACTCCGGCAGCACCGCGGGCATGGTGGGTGCCCGCAGCTCATACAGGCGCGTGTCCTCGATGAGCCGCTCGGAGGTGCCGGGAGACATGGGGGCGATACGATCCTGAATCAGCTTACCGATGGCGCGGCTCTTCTCGCTGGGGTAGCAGTGTACCCGCGTACCGGCCACCTTGCCGTTAAAGCCGTTGGTGTGCAGCGCGATGTGGAGATCGGCAGGCCATGCGTTGGATGCGCTGACACGGTCGTACATGTTGCCGTACTGGGCGTTGATCACCTCGCAGCCGCAGCGCTTGAGCGCAATTTCCAGATAATCCGCGCAGCGATCCATCTGCTCCTTCTCGTTGGTGGTGTGGCCGTTCCACAGCGCTTCGCTGGCGTAGACGTTACTGGCCCGGTCTTCCGGGCTGAGAAAGATGTTAGGCATTCTCGTCACCCTTTGCCAGCTGCTTGCCGATCTGATTGACGCCGGTAGCGGTCAGGCCGGACATAATACCCACAGCGGTGGCCGTGAAGTAGTCCTGCGCGGGGAATTCCGGCATGCCGCACAGCAGCGCCAGTGCGCCGATCACGCCGCCGCACACGCCGCAGATGATGGGAATCCACTTGTCGGCCAGAGGGCTGGCCTTGACGATCATGCCGATCAGATAGCAGATCACGATGATAGCGGCCACAGTGGCCACGCCGATGGTGTTGATAGTCTCGTTCATGATGTAATTCCTTTCCGGCTTATAGCCTGTCCATATTTACAGCTTTGCCACCTGATTGGCGGCAAGCCGCTGTACAAATGCGTCATACTCCGCTTCTGCCTGCCGCGCCGCTTGGCGGGCACGCTCGACGTTGCCGTTGTTGTGACCGCCCGTCAGAGCGTTGGCCGTCACCACGCATAGCTGCAATGTGGCGGAGTTCATTGCCATTGCAAGGCGGGTTTCCTCGGCCCGCTGCTGCTCATGGCGTTTTAGTGTCTCTTCGCGCTTCTTGGCTCGCTTGCGGTCTTTCGCCGCCACTGCTTCTACCACAGCCACCACGATAGCGCTGATGGCGGGAATAATATACTGCCACATATCAAACCACCTCCCAGCCATACACCCCCGGCGTCCATGCGTTATTGTCGACGGTAGACTGCCAAGTTTTCCCCTGATATGTCACCTTATCCCCCTTCATGTAGGGGTTGGTGCTCTCAGGCTGCTGCCACTCGGGGATCACGGTCGGGTCGGGGATCAGCACCTTCGCCCACAGGCTGACAGCGGCCTCCGGTATCCAGTCCCCCTGCGAGGTGTGCCCCTGTAAGCACTTGTACAGCACGCCGCCGTACAAGCACCTGTCACCGGCAGTGTAGGCCACGCTGTCGCTGCTCCACGGACGATAGATCATCGGTGCTTTTGCCGCCTGTTCATCGGTAAGAACAGCCGCAGCCGCGTCCATGCTGGCGCGAAGTGCCTTGGCCTGTTCCAGAATGTCAGTTCTCATATCATTCCTCCGTTTCGATACCAAGGATTTTCAGCGCAGCTTTGTACTGCACCGCCTCCGCAGACGTTGGCTCTACAGGGGCAGGAGGCGGCAGGTTTGCCACGTCCTCTGCGATTTCCGCCTCACTACGCAGCGCGCAAGCGCCGCCCTCGTACTTATACCGGGGGATACCATCTTCTGTGTAAAGCTGGTCGAAGTAGTGAGCCTGACAGAGGTTGTACTTATCTCCGTACCCCTCGTCTACATACGTCCACTTGTCGATGCTGTCAATGTTGCCCATGGTGTAGCCGCCCTCGCAGCGCAGCACCCGGTTACGCTCGTCCAGTAGGACGTAGACCTTTGATTTTGAAATTTCGGTATTCATGGTGCCCCTCCTTACAGTTCAGAAGAAAAGAACGCGGTCTGAAAGTTTCCACCTTCGCGCTTGACCAGTTGCCCGTCCGTCAGTCCGTGAGAGTTTTTCGCAGCTCGCACGCTAATACTACCAGGAGTGCTCATATTGCAATCAAACGTGAAACCGGCCTGATCAACTCCGGATACTCTCTGCACTGCGAGCGCCCCAGATGGATCAAGTATGGCAGGTGTGGTGCGCATTGTAGATGGTATTGGCACGGTGAAAAATAGGGCAGTTCCGGAATAGTAGCTGGCTCGCACTCTTGTCCAGTTGTTAATTGGGATCAAATACCTCTGGCACGCCGCCAGTTGATCGCTGAACCTCGGAATCTCGTTCAATACCCACACGCCGTTTTCCTTGTGTGCCAGCGTCTGCTGGGAGCCGAGTTCGAGTTTGATTGCCTTGACTACAAAATAGTTGTTGTTATCTTCCGCACGGTTGAAGAACTGGATACCGACTCCCTGCACTCCCATTGTACTATCCGCTGTAAACGTCCATGAAAACAACCCTGTCCCCAGAATTAGGGGGCCACCCTTTTCGCCTTGTCTCAACTGGACTCCAGCTGTAGTTGTGTTTTCCAGAATCAGCGCGGAAATCGTATACTGTTCTCCTATTATAGGATTCTCAAAAAGCTGCTGAAGAGCATAGTTTAGCCTGGCCGCCGAATTGCATGTCACCTTAATACTGCCGGTTTGGATTGACAACGAATAATTCAAAAGGTTCCACCGGTCAATGCAGCCCCTAACGTTCACATACCCCAATATATCAGTTCCGATCGGAGTGATGTAAGTCTCGCTGCCTACTTTGACTTGCGGATAAAGCTGCCCATCAGAGCTCAAGTACCCAATCACGGTAGCGGTCGATGATAAGACACCGGATTGCGTAGAGCTTCCCGGCACAAAATATGACGTTCCTGCCGGGACAATATGCCCGCCCCTCTGATTGACCGGATTGCCGAAGTACCAGTTGTCCAGCAGATTTGGGTTACAGGGGAACGCTTTGGTAGCGATGGTGTTGCCGGTGATGGAAATGTTATCGCCGGGGGTCAAGGGCGGCTGCGCGCCGACCATCTCCGCCGTGTAGTCCCCCTCCTGAGGGACAACGGCACCGGTTCGGCCATTGAAGCTATCTACCTTGTCACCGACAATGGCCTGCGCTTGATCCTTGTAATATTTCGCATTATTGTGGTAGGCGGGGTCGGTGGATGGTACATCGGCGCCATTCCGCTTGCCAACGGCCCACGCTTCGGCGTCATCTGCATCCTGCATGGCCGCTGCGGCGGCCCGAGTGGCCCCCTGTGCGTCCTGAGATGCAGAAGTGGCAGAAGATGCGGCGGATTCCTTGGCGGACTGTGCGGCTCCCTGTGCCGATTCCGCGGCTGCTTTGGCGGAGATCGCCGAAGTTGCTGCACTTGAAGCCGTCTGCGCAGACTGGGAGGCGCTTTGCGCAGACGAGGCGGCTGCCGCCTGGCTTTGAGACGCCGAGGATGCCGCCTCGGTCGCCTGCTGGGCCGCCTGTACAGCCTGGTCGGCCTTGGCACCAGCCTCAACTGCTGCGGCGATCTGAGAGGACAAGACATTGTAATAATCGCTGCTGATGATCTTGGCATCTGCATAGGCCGATGGCTCGACCTCCACGCGGAAACGGAAGGTGGCCAGTTTTTCGGCCTGCTGCTTTTCTCCGCCGCCGTAAATGTCGATCTGAGCTTTGACGGCACCCGCTACAGCCAGCATCTGCGCTGCCACAGGCGCTGTTACTACATTGCCGGAGTAACTGACCTTCTGTCCGCCCTCGGTGGTGTCATAGAGACCGCCTGTTCCGTCTGGCTTGCCGAAGCGCACCATGCAGACGCACTCGCTGGGGATGGAAAACGGCTGAGCTCCGTCCCACAGAGAGGCCTTGATCGTTCGCGTGTTGGCATCGTCCTGCGCCATTCGCAGCGTCGGCAGGGCGATAGACTCGGACAAGTTCAGTGCCACCGTCTGGTTGATGTTCAAGAGACCACCTCCTCGGTATTTATGCCAAGCTCTTCCAACGCAAGGCGGTACTGCTCGGCCTCGCGGCGCGAGGATTCCAGCGCTTGAGCCGTATCCGGCTCCGCAAAGGGCCTACGCATCGTGACACGAACTGATTCACTGCCGAGAGAGATGCCGACGCATACGGTGTACCCCTCTCTTACAACGGTCTCTGAGCCGTCCTCAAACGTGATTTTTTCCGTCTTCTTTTCATCTCCGAAAAGGCGAGCCGCCTTCACGACCGTGATGCCGGGGACATCGATGTATTGCAGGCCGACGCTGGCTGCATAGCCGAAGAAATCGCAGGGCAGCACCGTCCCGTCGGCAAGGGCTACAGTTGGGTTTTGAGCCATAGGCGTACCTCCTTATTTCGTGCCGAGCACATACGTCGGCAAATTTGAGCTCTGATAAAGCGTGAGCGGGTTTGAGAAGCTTTTAAAGCGAAACTCCGTCGTAATCTTGAAGTTATCGGCCGTCAAGTCATGGGCGGAACCGGTGCCGGCCAGAATGCTGTTGGCGGTGATGCCTTCCGCAATCAGATTTTGAAGGCTCGTAGAACACGTTGTCTGCTTAACGCTTCCGCTGCTTAGGTGGCGATTCACAATGGCGTCCGTCGCCACATTGGCGCCCTCCACCGCATAGTTGCCCAGCTTGCTGTTGACCACCGCGCCATCCGCCAGATAGGCGCCTTTCAGAGATCCGGAATTGATATTGTCCGCATTCAGATTCTTGACGTTGATCTGATCGGCGTCGATGCTGCCGCCGACGATCTTGTCCGCCGAGAACGTCCCATCCACGTTGGCGGCCTTGACGTGCAGACTCTCGGCATTGATCTGGTTGGCGGTCAGCTGGCCCAGCACATTAGCTGCGTACACCTGCAAGCCGTCGGCCGTGACGAATTTGCCGACAATGGAACCATCTTGGGTAATGGCGGTTTCGTATGGGCCGTTGACGCCGTTTCTCGAGAAGCCAAGGCCTCCCAAGTTCCAGCGCCAGACGTTCTTAGCGGTGGACATCTCCGGGGAATCCATAATCAGCTGCTCTTTTGCTTGCCCGCTGTCGTTGCGCTTGAATACCACATAGCCGCCGCCGGCCCCGGTGATCCAACCGGTGGCGTTAAGGATTGCTTTCTGCATGGCCTGCGTGGTGGGCATTGAACTAATGTCCAGTGCCTGACCGGCAATCGTGTCCGCAATGCTGGCTCGGATGTCTCCGATCTCTACCGAATCGTATCGGCCGCGCAGCACGTCAAAGGTGGTCTTTACGACCTTCGCCCGGGTGCTGATACCCATGCGAGGGAAGACGACGGAAACGGTGTCGCACAGATCCAGGCGCTCGCCGCCCAGCTGCACGAAAGACAGGCTCAGCGATACGCGAGGGACGCCGACCTTGTTGTCGGCGATGTAGTACCGTGCCGACGTGCGCAGCTGATCCGCGGTGGGAGGGCTCTCAAACGCGGAGGACAGATCCAGCGGCAGGATTCTGGTGAAGTCGAACGTGCCAGGGACGGCAATTATTTTCTCCGGCAGCGCCACCGTCGTTTCCTCGTTGGTCCAATAGGGGTACACCGCGGTGTAGACGGCTGCGCAGTTGGCGTCCTGCTCAAGCGTAGTGATGTTCTTGCCGTACCGCAGCGTTACGCCGCGGTCGGCGCCGCGCTGACCCCACAGGCGGACGGCGAAGCGGTCGAACTCGTACTCTCCGCCAAACACGTCCAGTATGCTGCCGCGGATCCCGCCAAGCAGAGACCGGACAGAGAGAGGCAGCGTACTGGAGATTACCTGAGTACCCGTTTTGTCGGTCCAGAAGCTGAAGCCGTTGTCGGCCGGAATGGCGCTGCTGCCGATTGCAGAAAACGCGCCGGAGATCCCCTGCGCCGAGAACGGCGGCATGGCCACGCCGGACAGGTCGTAGCTGATGTGCTGGGCGAAGACCGTCACCAGGCCGCCCATGGGGCGCGTGATGCGGTAGACCCGGAACGGCTGCGGCCTTCCGTCCGGGCTCGACTTGGCCAGAATGATGGACCTGTAGCCGATATCGGCGTAGTGCAGCCCGGATACCGGGTACTGCATCGTCAGCTCGTAGCTGCCGTTGCGCTGCTCCGACACGAGACAGGACGCCGCATCGGCCAGCGCGCCCAGCCCGTTGTCCGCGAATTCGCGTTCGGCTGGCGGATAGAGAACAGGCCTCATAGCGTCCACCACCTCGGCACGATTTCAACGGCGCTGATACCGCCCGACCAGCTGATCGGCGTCTCTCCTGCCGGCAGCACCGGGAACTCCGGGGCAGAGATTGTATTGTTCCGGTTAGCGCCGTCCGCCCCGTAGGCGTTCTGCTCCTCGCAATCCAGAATCAGGACGCCGTCTGGCATGCTATTGATGGTTACCACTGTGCCGCCAACATCCAGCGCCCCAGCCCCCGTACCACGGATTGTGATAAGGGGCAGCGCCTCAAAGAGTGTTGGGTTCATCAGGGGCTGTCCAGAAACGAGCGCTAGGGTTTCCTCTCCAGCTTTCAGCCAGCGCTGCGGCTTGCAGTCAAAGGTAATGTTGAAATTCCCTCCACGGTTAAGGGGGGAAGTCTCGACATCTATCCCCCCAGTCGCATAGGCTAGGCGAAAGTGATCTCTGTCATAGGTATCCTCTAGGCGGCGGTAACCCTTATGGCTCAGGAGCCACGCGCGGAAAGCCATCATGTTCGACTTGAAATCGCGGCAGATGAAACACGGATACGATACCTCAATATTCTTATACCTCCCGTTGTCCAGCAGGACGGCTCCGTCCAATCCCGGGATCTCTACGGCCTCTGTGTCACGTTCCGGTGCGCCGTATGTCCCGGATCCGGAACATACCACGCCAAAGTCCATACAACTCCGACCGTCAAGATAGAATTGATTTTCACCGATCAAGCGAAAACCGCCTCCCTTCGATCAACCTCATGCTGCATACGGCGCATAATGACGTCCGCGAGCTCGTCGACATCCTGCCCAGGGGCACCATACACTGTGACACTAATACCGCCAAGATTGCGGTTATTAACTACGCTGTTGTTGCCAGAGAGCGGCTGAACCACAGCCTTCCCGCCTGTTAACGTCAGTAGCTCCGGCCCGGCTTCGCCCACCACAGCGCTACCGCGAGACAGGATACCGCCAGTAGCCAGGTAAGGGATATTCCCCACATGACGCAGATTTAGGCCAAACTCCTTTCCTCCCAGGAGAGGGACCCAGTCCGGTATCGTGAAGCTAAGACTGTTCAGCGCGTCGATCATTTTATTGATGCCGTTGATGGCGCCGTTCAACAGCGCGATGACGCTGTTGAGCGGCACCTTGGCGAGGCTCGCAAAGGCGTTGAAGGTACCCCGGAAGATTTCCTTGACGCCCGCCCAGGCCCGCTGCCAGTCGCCGGTGAACACGCCCCGGATGAAGTCGATGACGCCGTCAAACACCTGCTTGATGCTGTCCCAGATGTTTTTCACGCTGGCGAAAAACCCGTTCAGCTGCTCGCCCAGCACCGGCCCGAACAGCTCCGTCCAGTCCCGGGCAAATACGCCCTGCAGCCAGTCGTCCAGCTTTTGCAGCGCCGCCTGTATCTCATCGCCCCAGATGGCGATAGCCGCAATGGCTGCCACGATTGCCGCCACGACCAACCCGACGGGACTGGCCAGCGCGGGAAGTATTTTCATCAGCCCGCTGAGCGCTCCCGCGATATTTGAGATCGCGCCCGCCACCGGAGAAATGGCCGCCACGGCGCCCATGCCAATCAGCGCGAACTTTGCCCCGCCGGGTAGGTGATCCCAAATATTCTGCAAAATCGGGATGATGTTGTCCGCCATGGTCTGAAACGCGGCGATCATGTTGTCCGTCAGCTGGCCCACGTCGGCGTTGGCGTCGCCCATACCTGCCAGCAGGTTGCTGACGGAGGCCTTGAAAGCGGCAATAGAGCCGGAGATCGTCCCCTCCGCCTCCTTGGCCGTGGTGCCGGTGATGTCCATCTGCTCCTGAATTTTGTGAATGGCTTCGAGGATTCCGGAGAATCCGACCTCCTGTAGCGCCGCGCCAATGCCCTTCGAGTCGCTCAGGTCGATCAGCTTGTCGCCCAGGATGCCGGACTCGTTGACCAGACGGGCCATCTCCGTAGCCGTGCCGCCAAAGCCCAGCTTCAGGTTGTCCAGCATGGTGTAGTTCTGCTTGGCAAAGCCCTGATAGGCGTTCTGGATGCTTTGGATGTCGCTGCCCATCTTGTTGGCGTTGTCCGCCATGTCCGTGATGGCCATGTCCGCCATTTCCACGGCCTTCTTGGTGTCGCCGCCCAGACTGCTCACCAGCGACGCGGCAAAGCCCGTGGCCGTCTCCATATAGACATTGGCGCTCAGGCCAGCCGTCTTGTAGGCATTGTTCGCGTAGTTCACCAGCGTCTTGGCGTCGCCCTTGAACAGCGTCTCCACGCCGCCGATCAGCTGCTCATAGTCGGCATAGCTGTCCACGATTTTTACGGTCGCGGCAGCGGCGGCGGCAAGCCCGGCCTGCGCCGCACGGGAGATGCCCGCCGTGGCGTCGGCTACCTTTTGGGCGCCGCTGGCCACCTTGTCCGCGGTGGCGCCGATCTTCTCAAGGGCGGCGTTGGACTGATTGGCGGCCCTCTCTAAATCATCCAGCGAGTTTTCCGTCTCAATGATTTCCCGCCGAAGGCTTTGGAACTGGGCGCTATTTTCATCAACGCCCGAGTCTTTCAACTGCTTTTCGGCGTCCTTAAGCTGCTCCAGCTTGTTTTTGGTCTCGCCCACGGCCTTGGAGAGTAGCTCCTGCTTTTGCCGCAGCAGCTCCGTGTTTCCGGGGTCAAGCCGCAGCAGCCGCTTGACGTCTTTCAGTTTGGCTTGGGTGTCGTTGATCTCGCCGTTGACCTTCTGCAGCGCCTTGTCCAGCCCGGACACGTCGCCGCCGATCTTGACGGTGATGCCCTTCACCCGGCGGTTGTTCGCCATGCGCCCACCTCCTTACTTGGGGAAAAATGCGTCGATATCGGCCTGCGTGGCCTTGTAGGGATACTTGTGCTGGTCATTGGCCTTCTCCGTGCACATATCATAGACCATGCCCATGGTCATCCCCGTCAGAGCCTCGTCAGACAACCCCAACTGGGCGCACCGCAGCATGAACTGCGCCCCGTTGGGCTCCCGGGTTGTCTGTCTCACTTTTTTGCCGGTGTGCTGGTGGTCCGCTGGTTGGCGTCCCACAGCTCCAAAATGACCGGCAGCACATCGTAGACCGAGAACACGCCGTCCAGCTGATCCAGCCACTCATCCGGGCTCTGGCCTACCATAACGTCGCCGTTCATCAGCACCCGGCCGGATTCCGTATCCCGGAACTCTGCGCCGTGCTTCAGCATCACCCACGCGATGTTTTCAAAGATTTCCAGATCCATGGCCGTCATGGCGGCTTCGTTCTGGCCTTCCTCGTCCGCGCCCGCCTTTTGAGCCTCCAGCGCGGCGTTATAGGATTTTTTCAGCGTGGCCATGTCCCGGATGATATCCCGGCCGATCAGATGGCGATAGAGCCGCGGCACCAGCGCCGAGGCCCGCAGCGTGACGGTCTTGCCGTCGATCGTAACAGTTCTGTCCATTACGCGGCGCCCTCCACGAACACCTCGTTAAACCAACCGCTCTTGGTGACCTCCGGCGTCTCGGACGTAGTGCGCGCCATCACGTTGCCGTTGCCCAGCGGCGCGGCGGAAATGGTGCTGCTCTGGGTCTGAGGCTCCTTGGTGTCCTCCTTGGTCTTGGCGGCGATGGCCGGGCGCGTGCCCGTGCAGTTATAGAGGACGTAGCAGTCCTCATCCGCATCACCATCGATCTGGAACAGCAGTGCGAAGGCCTTGGCCTCCGTGTTGGCGTTCTCTGTCAGCACCTTACTGGTGGTGCCAAGCGTCATGCCCCACACATCCTGCAGCATCTTGTCCACGATACGAGCCATTTCCAGATCTCCCTCGTAGCCGTTGTTCACCGGACTCTGGTAGTACACGATGCCGTCGGCGTAGAACTTCGTGATCTCACCCTGCTGTTCCAGATTCAGATTTACCGCGCCCGGCACCGCCACCGGCGTGCCCCAGCTGTAATTGGAAGTGCCGCCCACCTTGGTTTCCGTCAGCACGGCGTAGTGCACGTTCTTCAGGTTGAACTGAACTTTATTTTCGTTTGCCATAATCACACCTCAAATTCATAGATGATTGCGTATACTCTCTCGTCCTCCACCCAGCCCTCTGTCTTGGTGTAGGCGATCTCCGCGCTTTGCAGTACGGTGTCCACAGCGGCCTCCAGGGCCGTGTCCTTCTCGGCGGTATACAGCGCCGCCTCGATGGCCGGGCAGGTGTAGTACACCACGCCGTCGGCATAGAACGGGTTGTCGTTTTTCACCTGATAGGTGATCCGGGGCAAAGGCGGGCGCGGTCCTCTGGCATTGTCCTGCCGCCACTGGTGATAAACCACCGGCAGCCCCGTGCCCTTCAGCACAGCGTCTACTTGCGCCAGCGTCATGCTCAGCCGCCTCCCTTCCGCGCGATGCCGTCTTTGATGTACTGTTCCAGTTTGTCGGCCGCGGCGTCCGCCGCCGGCCGGATGTGGACAAACGCCTTGACGCGGCCCAGCGGCTTTTTCCGGACGATCAGATCATGTCCCTTCTCCAGCAGGTGCGTCAGCCGGTAGTGGGGCGCTTTGGCGTACACGACCTTCGCGTAGGCGTACCGCCCGCGCGCCCCGGCATCCCGCTTGGACGCCCAGCTTTTCCGATAGTCGCCCGTGCCACCGATGCCAGCCGCAGGGATATCGCTGCGGACCTCGGCCACGGTCTCCCTGGCCACTTTATCCACAGCCTCCTTCATAACGTCCAGCGTCACGTCCCGGTATTCTTCTAGCGCGCCCATCACGGCGTCCGCCAGTTGGTCGATGTTGATGCTTCCGCTCATCCTCGCACACCGCCCTTCATCTCGAGATAGAGCTCAATGTCCCACCCGTCATTGACGGGATAGGTGCGGTAGATGCTGTACCGCTGCCCGCGGTAGTCAGCCTCGGTCTCGCCCTGGTAGTCCACGAAGGGCACGGTCACCACCAGCTCCGGTTTATGCCCGGCCGCGCCGGCAGCCGCCCACTCGCTGCGCCGGACGCCTCCGGCCTCGCACAGCACCCGCCGCCGTTCTTCCGGACCGGTCTTGCGGAAAACGCCGATCTCATCCTGCGTGCCCGAATCGGGAACGATCAGGTAAAGCACGTCAAACATTGCCGCCCTCCGTCGCCTTCCGCACCGCCCGGTCGTTGATAGCCATCTGCAGCGCCGGAGGCTTCTGCAAACCGAGGTTCTTCTGGCTGCGCCACAGCCACCCGGCGTAGAGGATCACCAGTGTCTGGTCGCTCTCGCTTTGCGTGTCGGCCCCGAACTTGTCGATGGCCGTCTGCAAAAAGCCCTCCAGCAGCTCGTCATAGGCGTCCGACGTCAGCGGCAGGCTCAGCTTCAGTCGTGTCAACAAAATTTCCATGTCCATGGCGTTTCACTCCTTTCTGCCGCAAGGCGGCGGACTGATTATTGCTCCCGCTCAGTCCGCCGCCCGGCGTATATGCCTCAGGACGCGGGCACCGCGGCCACATTGCCCGCGGAGATCACGCGACCATTGGCGTCGACCTCCACCACGGTAATGGGAGCGCCCGCCGCCGCAGCGATCTGCGTAGAGCCAGAGGTCAGATCCTCCCACTCGCTGCCCTTCAGCTTGTCGCCCACCTTCAGGCTCACGCTGGAGCGCACCGCGTACTTCAGCTTGGGCGAAGATTCCTTCGCACCGCTCACCGTCACCACGGTGTTGCCGCTGCCGGTGCCGGCCGCGGCGGTGCACACCAGAACATTCAGCTTGGTGTTAGCATAGTCCGGCTTGAAGTCGTAGCTGGTGGTCACGGCGGTGTTGGCGTAGTTAATGGCCAGAAAGCCCTCGCCTACGGCGGGCTGACCGTCATAGCGGGCCGTGCCCTTGAACACCGTCTTGTCCTCCAGGAAGAAAACATGCTCGCTTCTGGCCATGCTGGCGCCCTCGCGCTCCACCAGCGTGTACAGGTCGAAAAAGCCGCCCACGATCTCATAGTCCGGCAGGAAGTCCAGCTCCACAAACTCGCCGCCCTCCACCGGCATGCGGTTGGACATACCGGCCACCAGCGTGCCCGCCGCGTTGAAGTTCAGCGCCCGACTCATCAGATCCAGGTGGGTAGCGCGGTTGCAGCACCACACGGTGCGCTTGCTGGTGGAATAGTCAGGGTCAGCCTTGCCCATGGCCGTCAGCAGCGGCTGGAAGAAGCTCTCGCCGGTCTTGCTGGCCAGATCCAGCTTCAGGATGTTGGAACTGTGCAGGTCAGTCCACTCGCCCTGCTCCGCGCCCCAGTAAGAGGGCTGGGAGGTCTGGGCCAGACGGGTCACGGAGCCCACAGGCATCTTGCCGGGCGCGCCCTTGCCGTAGACGATGGCCTTGTCCAGCGCCCGGCCCATGGCGTGCAGGATATTCTGCAAGACTTCTTCGCCCAGGTTGACGTCGCTGTCGCTCAGCAGGTAGTTATCAACAGGGATATAGCCGCCCACCTTGTAGCCGTCGGTTTCCAGCTGGTTGAAGGAGAACTCCAGCTCATTCAGCGCGCCGGACATCTCCATCCACACGCCGTCGGGCACCTTGCCCATAATGTTCTGGCGGGCCTTGCCTTTCACAGAGCGCAGCCGCACGTAGCGGATCAGCTTAGAATATTCGCCCATGTTCTGCCGGATCATGTCCAGCATCACGGTGGGGATAGTCAGCTCCGCGCCGGATACGCTGCGGCGGCCGCTGGCGCCCATAGCCCGCAGGCTCTGCAAAAACTCCTTCACGTCGCTGCGGGCGTAGAACGCGTTCATGTCAGCCCGGGAGGCGAAGCACCGGGAGCGGGAGCGGAAATTGCTGCCCTCCACGGTGGCCGGCGCGGTGCGGACAGGCGCGGCAGCCGCGGGAGCGGCAGTGCGGGCCTCGCCGCCGTTGGCAGCGGGTGCAGCGGCGTGATTCTCCTCAAAGGCCGCGATGTCGGCGTTGCAGCGCTCCAGCTCGTCCAGAATGGAGGCGATCTCGTCGTCGCACTCGGTCTGCTGGCGCGTCACAGCGTCCACCCTGTCGCTCAAGCTGCGCACGTCTTCAATGGCGGGCGTGTCGCCCAGCGCCTCCAACTGGCTGCGCAGCTCCTGCTCGGATGCGGCCAGTTCATTGCGCTTGCTGCGCTGCGCGGCAAGCTTGGCATTTAGCGCGTCGCGCATTCTCTGGAGGGAAAAAAGCTTACTCATGTCGAAATCTCCTTTTGCATTTCTCAATTTCCCTGCGGATCGCCTCGCGCTCGATCTCCCGGTCGGCCGCGTTTCTGGCGCCCACATGGGTCTGTTCATAGGCGGGGAAGGTGCAAACGCTTACCTCCCACAGCTTGTCGATTGCCTGAATTTCGCGCCGGCAGCGCCCGTTCGGCAGGTCTGTCCATGCCACCGCCTTGGGAGTGAAGCCAAAGCTCGCCTGGTCAACGTCACCCCGCTGGACGCGGGCGTAGAGGTTCATGGCGTCTCCGTCAGCTGCGTTGGTCTCGATGGTGCCAAACAGTCCTTTATCGTCAATGCTGAAAGTCAGCGTTTTCACCGTGCTCCGACCCAGTACCAAATGGGTCTTATGGTCGATAAGGGCGCGGACGTCGCTCACGTCGCACCCGTCAAAGGCGTGCCGGCTGATGGTCTCCTCCAGCCAGTCCGCCACGTAGTAGGGTTGATCGAACACCACGAAGTAGCCCTCGATCACCCGCTTCTCGTTTTCCGCTCTCGTGCAGAAATCCGTGTGCATACCGCGCAGGGTGATGCCCTGCGGCAGCTCATTTTGAGGCATTGCCGTTGCCCTCCTTGTCTTTCAATTTTTTCTGGTCTCCCAGCCGATCCACGGGGATGTAGTTCTCCAGCTTCTCGTAGGTGGTCAGTCCCGCCGGATCGCGATCCATGTCCTCGCGGACTTCGTCGCCGCACAGGTACCCGCGGTCGCTCATGGCCATGTTGATATCGGCCAGCTCCTTCAGATCCAGCGCGTACAGCCGCCGCCGATTGAACTTGAAGTACCTCCGCTCGCTGCGCAGCAGCTTTAGCGTCAGCTCCTGCTCGATGCTCTGGCAGATAGGCAGGATCACCGTCCGCACGAAGCAGTTGAACTCCTTCTCGTTGTAGGAGCCCACCCCCAGCAGAAACGCCGGCACGCCGAAGATGGCCGCCACCGTCTTTCGATCTAGCTCCACCGTGTCCTTCACCGCCAGATCCACCAGCGACAGCGGCCGCAGCTGCTGCACCTTGGCAATGTCTGCCGGCAGGATCCACGGCTTGCCGCTGTCCGAGTCCTCCAAATACTTCTTCCGGAACTTCTCCCGCTTGTTGTCGTCGGAAAGGTCGGAATCGCTGTTGACCGACACCACCATGGGCGGCTTGTACTTGGGGCTGGACAGATTGCGTTTCAGCTCGTCCGTCTGCCTCAGGCTGGCCGCCACCTGACTGACCTGCACCCGGCAGCCCCGGCCCTTCCACGGATACTCCGTGTCCGCCGAGAGCCGGAAGTGCAGAACCTCATCCGCCGCCAGAGTGCGCCCCCGCCACAGCACGGTGTAATCATCGCCGTTGGCGTCTGGCACAATGACGGCGCCAGGCATGGGCACCAGCGCCGAGAACATGCTGCCGTCATAGACCGGAAACACGAAGGCGTTTCCGTCTCCGTCGCCCAGCAGCGTGGTCACAATCCAGTTCATCCACGTATACCGGGTGCCGTGGCCCGGCCACGGGTCGATATCCACAAAGCGGCTCAGCGCGTCCTGCACGCGTTTGTCGCCCTTGCTGGTGTTCTCCATCAGGTAGATGGTGGCACTTGAGATCATGGAGGATATCCTGCCGATGCAGGCAGCCACCTCCGGGCAGTCCAGCAGTCTGTGATAGCCGACCGGCAGATCACCGCCGCCGCTCAGCCAAAAGCCGAACGTGCTGGCCACCCGCTTTTTGAAAGGCCACACGCATCATCCCTCCTTACTGTCGCTTTTCGGTTCATCGTCCGCCATCCACCTGGCGGCCTGATTCAACTTCTCGCTGTCGATCAGCATCCGGATCGTGGCAAACACCGAAGCATCGAACACGTCGATACGGTTTGTGGGCCCGATCTTGTCATACTGCACAGCGTCGTCTACCTTTTCCTGCGCCCGGACATTGGCCACGCAGTACTCATAGGGCTCTGCGTGGCAGTAGTACAGACACCCGACCTTCGCCTTGTGCTCGATGTACCGGAAGCCCTCGGACTTCTGCAAGTACATCTGGGGCTGATCCACCACAGAAAACCCGGCCTTTTTCATGGCCTGATAGTATTTCCGAGCGAATTTCCGGTCGTGCCCCACCTTCCGGATGTGAAAGCCGGCCTTTTTCCACGCCAAAAACTGCTTCACCGGCTCCGTGGGATCCATGCTGGCTTCGTTGGGCATATCCAGCCACCCGTCGTCCTTCCAGCCAAACAGCGGAATCCGGTCTTGATCCGCCTTTTCCGCCGCCGCCGTGATGGGGAACCAGCAGTGGGGCACGATCACCAGCACGTCCTCCGGAGGCGTCCAGTCCTCCGTGGCTGCCAGCTTGGCGGGCACCTCGCCCGCCAGTGCCGCCGCCGTCAGATCGTGCAGCTTCGAGAGGTCGGCACCGCCGTACCAGTTCTTTACCAGCTTAGCCAGCTGCGTCATGCTCCAGCCATAGCGGCCGTCGCTGCGCTGAAACTCCGCCACGTCAAACCACGCCTTGAAGCTGCTGACAAACACGTTCAGCGAGCGGGTCAGAAACTCCTTCCGCAGAGTGGGATTTCGCTCCGCCTGCAAAGATGCCGCCAGCATATCGTCCGGCCGGATGGTGATGCCGTAGCTGGGGTTGGCCGCCCGGTGCACCGCCGGATTGGTGTAGTCCACCTCGCCGTCCTCCATTCGCGGGGCCTCCGCCATGAACACGAAGGTGCGATCGGCGTCCGGACCCTTGATGGTGCCCCGCAGCACCGCTTCCAGATAGTTCCGGTGGGTGGCGGCAAAGCCCGTCCCGTCGTCGCCGGCCGTGAAGGTGATCAGCACCAGCTTGTTGGTGTAGGCCTTCATGGCGTCGCGCAGTCGGGTGTAAGGCCTGGCGTCTTTGTAAAGCTCCAGTTCGTCCAGGTGGACGAACATGGCATTGAACGCATCGAACAGGTCGGGCTTGTAGGCCAGCGTCTCCATGTCCAGAAAGCCGCCGCCCAGCTCACCGGAGAACTTGTGTCCAAGGGAGCTGTCCAGCATCCGCAGCGGCACGCCTGCCGGATTGTCCGGCGCGGCCAGCCCCAGCCGTACCAGGTTGTACTTGAGGAACTCAAAGCCCTCCATGCCCTGCTTCATGGAGCCCGCCACCGTTTTTTCCTTGGCGCCGCTGCGCTTGTACCACAGGCACATGGCAAACAGCAGCGCTTCCGAAAAGCAGGTTTTCACGGTCTTTCGCGGGGCAAAAATGTCCGCCTCCGTAAACCGCCGCAGCCGCGTGTCGGCCCACTGAAAGCCGCACACCGCGTAGGTGCAGTATACATGCCACGGCATCAGTTCAAAGAGCTTGCCCCGCAGCGGCGTGCCGTCCAGCCGCTCCCCCTGCATGAACGCGAACAGCTTCGTCATGATCCCGATGCAAAACTCCGGCAGCGCCGGATCCAGCACGAACCGGGGATCCTCCAGATCACGCAGAAACCTTTGGCAGCCCAGCCGCGTCAGCTCGCAGATGCCCTCATCCGCAGCCGTAGTCCTGGCGTAAGCCAGCACCTGGTCCAGATGGGGCGCCCTCATCCGCCGCCCACCACGTCATAGCCGCCCACGGCCGCCATCAGGTCGTCCAGCTTCTGGCCGATGCCGTCTCCGGCGCTGCCCTGCTCCGACGAGGATTTCCGCAGCCGCTGCAGGCCCTTTGGCGTCAGCCCCAGGCTTTCCCGGTGGCTCAGGATGTCGCTGCGCTGCTGGGTGATGACCTTGTAGTGAGGATCCAGCACGCTGGGGTTTTTTCCGTCTGCGGCCGTGGCCTTCCACGCCTTCATGGTGCGGCTCAGCTCCCGCTCCAATATGCACAGCTGGTGCAGCTCCCCCTCAAAAGCGTCTTGCCACACCCCCAACCGGATCAGCTCCTGCCGGTAAGTATCTTCCTTCGCCACGTCATCACCTCATTTCCGTACCCAATTCGGGCACCGTATTCCCTCGGCGGGAGTCTGCCGGACGGCGCACCCAGCGCCGCCCGACTAGGAGGTATCCATGGCGATGCTGCCCGGCCCCGAACCCGGTCAGCCGCCCGGCACACTCCCGCCGGCATGATTTTCTTACGGGACGATCAGTCCCCGCGACCGCCTGGACGCCGGCGTCAGACCCAGCTCCGCGCCCAGCGTCAGACACTGCTTGGCGACGCTGCCCTGTAAGCTCAGCCACTTCCCGGCGCTGTCGGCGTCGCCGTCGTTCAGCGCCCGCTGCAGCTTCTGCGTGACCACAAGATATTCGTCCTCCGCCAGCACATACTTGGCCAGCACATCCACGTCCAGATGGGACAGCGTCCCCATGGCCACGCACTTGGGCGCCAGCTCGTCAAACCGCAGCTTTAAGGCAGCCTGCAAGTACCTGGGGGCCATAGGGGGGGTACATCACGCCTCATGCCGCACCGCCTTTCCGCCGGTAAAAGCCTCCCAGCGCCGGACAATAGTGTCGCAGAACGCCGGATCCAGCTCCACTATGCGGCAGCGTCGCCCCATCTGTTCACAGGCCATGAGCGTCGAACCGCTGCCGCCGAAGAGATCAAGGACAATGTCGCCCTCGTTCGTACTGTTTCGAATCAGCCGCGCCAGCAGCCGCACCGGCTTCATGGTTGGGTGTAAGTCACTTCTCTGCGGTTTCGGCTCCCGCAGCACGTCCGTCGCCTCCTGGTCGAGCAATGCCTTGAGAGCGGCCCGCAGCTCTTCCTCGTTCATGAGATCGACCTGCTCCATCGCGGATCGCTCCCTGCGCCCACCGTTCCACACGGCGTAGCTGTTGCCCTTAGTGGCAAACACGAGCGGTTCGTACATGTTCTGGTATTTCGCACCGCCCAGCACCGGCTGATTTTTGACCCACACCAGCCCCTGCCGGAAGGTAAGGCCAGCCGCCGCCAAGGCGGTCACAAATACGCCGAAACCCAGCTCTTTGTAAAACGCATACAGCGCGCCGCCGTCCACCAGGGCATCCGCTGCCGCGGCGTAGGCCGCCGCCAGAAAAGCAGCAAACGCATCATCGGGCATCTTATCGTTCAAGATCGGGTCTCGTCTTCCCCTGCCCGCGCCGACATAGTTCATGTTGTACGGAGGATCCGTCACAACGCAGGCAGCGCGTTCACCGCCCAAAAGGCGATTCACGCACTCTGTGCTAGTGCCGTCACCGCATATCAGGAGGTGAGCACCCAGCTCCCAGACTGTCCCGCTGCGGCTGACGGTCTCGCCGCTCTCGGCAGCGCCGTCAAAATCATCCTCCTCCACGCCGGAGGACGAGCCGAAAGCTACGTCATCGCGCCGGAAGCCGGTCAGAGAGATATCAAATCCGGCCTCCTCCAGCGCCGTCAGCTCGGCACTGACCAGCGCCATATCCCAGTCAGCCATTTCGGCCAGCCGGTTGTCCGCCAGCGCATAGGCCCGCAGCTGCTCCGGCGTCAGATGCTCGACCCGGACACAGGGGAACTCCTGCCATCCCTCGGCCTGCGCCGCCATCAGACGGCCATGCCCGGCGATGACGTTGTTCTCGCTGTCAACGAGAATCGGCGCTACCGCGCCGAACTCGCGCAGCGACCGCTGCAGCTGCTCCAGCTGGTGCTTCGAGTGCGTTCTCGCGTTATTGGGATTCGGCCTAAGCTCGCCGATGGCGAGCTGCTCAAGCACTGTAGGCTGTTTCACGCTACCACCTCCGTGATTCTGTCTGCGTTCTACACCCGCGCCGCGCTTCGGCGCCGCCTGGGCGCGTCCCGCCCTGCGTTGCAGGCGCGATAATTTCCTTGCCCGCCCAAGCGCCATGCCCGACAGGCCCTTCCCAAAACCTCACTCCCCCAAAAAATCTTCCTGCGTGTGCAAAAGGCGCCCCGCCCGGTCATCTGGGGCGGCGAGACTCGGCCTCAGGGAGGGGGGGGGTATCGTCCGCCGCCGCCAGCGCTCGCCCAACGGCGTCAGCGCCCGCGTGATGCGATCGTGCATCGCGTCGTGCTGCGCCTGGCACAGCGACAGGAGATTCCAAAGTTCGTAGGCATACTCGGGATAGTCCTCCGCAGGCCAGACGTGATGCACCACGTTGGCTTCCACGACTTTGCCGTATCGCGCCGACTCTCGGCACAAGTACCCGTCACGCTTCAGCGCCAGCTTCCGGACGGCCTGCCACCGCTTGTTGCGGCCAGAATAGTCAAAGCCCATGGGCTACCTCCAGGCAAAACAAAAACGCCAGAATCCGAACACAAGCCATCATGGCTCAGTTCTGGACTCTGGCGTCAAGCGCTCTGGTCTCACCCTCGATATCCAGGAGAAACTCCGTTTTGCATCGCTTACAGTGCGCGGGAAGGTTTGCCGCGCTGGTGTCTTGCCTCACCCTCGTAAGGCGTGGGTTGCCGCATACCGGGCAGGCAACAAACCCGCTGCGATTATCTACATCAAGTTTACCATACTGCGACGTGACTCGCAAGGCCTTTCGCCTCCTTTTCTTACTTTGTCCATAAAAAAGTCATAGCATTACAAGTAATTACTAACAGTAGAAGTATTTTATAAATCTTTAATTTAATAATAAGCGCTTACTTCTCAGGCCCAGCTTCCAGGAACTGGTACGTTCCGGGCTTTGGCGCGGCGATCCAGTCGGAATACTCCATCATCGGACTGGACTGGCCGCCCACTTTACGCACCGGCGCAGCCTCGAAGCCTGCCCAGAACGCACCCCCAGGCACGCCCGGCCGCCGCGTTTGCACGCGCACCGTCGGCGGCGGGATCATGCGGCGCATCTCCTTGGCAGCGCCCCACCGGTGCCGCCCCAGCGGGATCATCCGGTCTGGCTTGCACAGGTAGTGCGCCAGACGCCGGTACCCGTCGTCCTGACACAGCACCGGGTACTCATGATAGCCAGGATTGACGAAGCCGTATCGCCACAGCTCTGTCACCGCTTTCAGCGGCAGCTCCTGCTCGTCCGCCACGAAATGGAGGTGCCAGCGGTCGTGCTCATGGCCCGCCTCCACGCCGTAGACGTAGCGCCGCACCTCCGGATATCGTCGGCGCACCCGCCTGACGAAGGCCGCCAGGCGGCGCTTGGCGCCGTCGAAGTCCCGCGGCAGGTCCGCGTCCCGGAACGTCAGCACATAGTGGGCGCCGGAGTAGCCAAACAGGGCAAGGTACAGCTCAAGCTTCTGCTCGCTCTTGCACCAGATCATGGGGTCGGAGGAGGGCGAGCCACGGCATTGCTGCCGGACCGCCCACTCCACGCGGCTGATGCGATCTGTGGTGTAGGTTTTGGTCAGCGGGCCTGCCCGCTGCGTCACCACGCACAGACGAGAGCCCTCACTCATGGGCCACCTCGCCATACAGGGCACGGCGGAGGAGGTCAGCCTTGATGAGCCTGAAAGCGCGTGACCATTCGGGTACCGCAACCCGTGCCATATCCCTGAACAAACGTTCCCAGTCCTCCGCGTCGGCGCGGTACGATCGGTTCATGACTTCGCGCGCGTGGCGCGCCCAGTATTCGGAACCATTCCGGTCTTGCCCACACGCCATCAGCAGCTTAACGTATCGTCTTCGGGTCATTCCTCGTCCCTCCTTCGCCGCACTATACCCAGCCGCAGCAATACCTCGGCCATGACAGCCTTCCGCACGGCCAGAAACCCGTCCATTCTGTCGTTTCGGCACAGATAGGCCAGCTTGTTGGCGGCGTTCCGCCCCCAGCCGAGAGCCATCATTTTTTTCACAAAGCGTTTTCGGGTCATTTTCCACCAAACACTTTCTCCGGATACCGCACCTCCCAGGGCTGGAAGGCGCTGCCCATAATGCGCGCCAGCTCCCGGTCGATGCAGCCCTTGGTATAGTCCATATTCGCGTCGCCCTTGGCGTTCTCCAAACACAGAGAGGCGTAGGCCTCAAAGGTCTCCCGGAACTTCTCCAGAAACTCCGTGGCACGCTTCTCGCCGAAGCCGAAGTCCTGCCCCAGCGTGATCAGCGCCATGTCCTCGCACTGCTGGATGGTGAACAGCCGCTGCAAGTGCATGTTCCGCTTCTGGTTTTCCTGCAGCTTCAGCAGGAAGCCGCTCTGCTTACCCATCGCACGTCACCTCCAACGCATCCGGCAGCGGCATCCAATGGGTGACGGACATGCCAATAGACGCGTCCCACGGCGTACCATACGACCGCATCCACGTATCGCGCATATCGCGGTATGCCTCGCCTACCCACACACCTTCCACGGCCGCCAGCACGCGCTCGCCTTCTGCGGGCAGGCGCTCCGTCACAGAAATCCACCACGGCCATTCCCGCAGCGCCACGACCTCATCGGCGTAGCGCTTGCTGAGGTCAACGTACTCCTGGAGCACGTCGGCAGCATCTATCATGAGACGGTCTCCGCACACGAGGCTACCGCCGTCGCCACCAATGCGATGCCCACATGCGATACACAGCATATCGACCGCGCAGCGCTTCAAGTCCGCCAGCAAGCTATTCACTCTGTCTGCCATCTTCACATACTCCTTCCAGCTTATCCAGCGCGGCGGCCACCTGCCGCCACGTCTCTACAGGAAATCGCTCCCGGTCGCACATCCGGGTCAGCTTGTCGGCGTTCACGTCGCCGCCGCACAGGGCCGCCAGACGGCCCATGCAGCCTGGGCCCCACTTGGAGCGATAGGTCCCCAGTCGGTCGGCGGTCTCCCGCTTGAATCGGGCCGCCTCCGACGCACCAGAGGGCCGGACCGGTGCAACTCCACGCGCAGCGCTCACTTTGCCCCCCCCTTCCGATGTGCCCGACTTGGGCTCGTTACGGCCCTCCGCGCCGGGAGCACCCTTCAAACCGATATCCACAATACCTTTGCTGGCATTCCGCAGGGCCCGCTGGGCCAGCACCAGCAGCTCGGTCAGATCATAGCCCTGATGGCACAGCTCCACGCGTTCCTTCAGGTAGTCCGCCAGCGCGGCGCACTGGCCGCGGGTCAGATCAATCGCCGTCATGCTGCCGCCCCCCCTCAAGCACACGCTTGATCACTTCATCCGCACCGGGAACCATGTCGACGCTGACACATTTGGACACGCGCGAGGTGTCCCAAACGGGAGAGCTGCTGCCAATAAGCGCAATCACGGAGCCGCGGAACACCGACGCGCCCAAAGCGTCCAGGCGTTCCAGGCCGCGGTAGATGGCAGCGATCGCGCGGACAGCATCAATAGCAATGTCGATCGCGGTTCCATGGACTTCCTGATGGACATGTTCATCGTTAACTGTAAGCTTAATCATCGTTCTCCTCCTTTTCCACCTCCGGCAGCCGCAGCCACCGGATCACTGTCATGCCGATCTTCTTATCCAGATTTTTGAACATCCACACGCCGCCCAGCCAGCGCAGGAAGCAGCGCACGGGCTTCCCACCGTCGCCGGGATCTACGTCCGCGACGACCTCACATTCCTCAGGAGGCGTCAGACCGCCGGGCATCCACGCCGCCAGCGCCATCTGCCCCGGCTCGGCACCGCCAACATTCAGCTCATCAGTCAGGCCCAACAGATAGTCAGTAGAGCAGTGCAGTATCTCCGCCATTTTGCGCAAAGCCTCAGTATGATAGGGAATAAACTCGCCAAGCTGGTAATCTGACATCCCCTCCGGAATTTCGCCCAGCATCACGCTACGAAGCGTCCCGACTCTAATGCTGCCGCTATAGCCGTTTGGAATGCTGCCCTTATCAGACAGGCCTGCGGCCTCAGCAGCCCGGACAAGCCTCTGTGCGTCTGACATGCCCCGCTGAACTGCTTTGCTGCGAGAATCTGCCTTTTTCCGCTCATCCTCCGCTTTGGAGCGCTCCTTGGCCTTCTCGTACATCTCCCGCGCTTTAGTACACATTTCCGCGCACGCAGCCCCGCCGTAGCCGCCCGGCTGATGAGCGCCGCCATTACGGCACGTTACACAGCACTTTTTGCCGCCGCAGCGCTCCCAGCTGCTGCACGTCAAGTCGTGCCGGAAGAACTTGTCCTGATGAGCACATGCCTCAGAATCTGGACACCGAAAAGCCGCGACAAAGTAGCCGTAGCTATCAGACTTTAACCGCTCTCCCATCTCGCGGATGGCGCTTGCCGTTGGCGTTTTTTTCGGACAGACCCGTTTGATGCGCTCCTGCTCATCCTCCGACAGGCTGGACAGTGCATCGGCGGTGTCCTCCGGCAGGTCGCCGACGTCCCACAGGGGCTTGTAGCAGGGAGCCAAATGGGCTTCGATCTTCTTCAGCCGCCCCAGCTTGGCCCGCTTGATGTTGCAGGCCTCCGCCACATGGTCGATCATGCGGCCGGGGAACTCATAGCCCTGCTCCTTTAGCTGGTAGAAAATTTCCTCCAGCCGCGCGGCCTGCTTGCCAATCTCCGCGTTGGTCAGCACGCGGGTGTGGGCGTTGGCGAAGATCAGCTGCATCTCGTAGACCAGGGCGTTCCCGCCCGTCTTCCGGATACACGGCACCTGCCGGAACCGCTCTTTGCCCTCGTCCACCAGCAGCTGCAGCGCCGCCCGGCGCCGGTGGCCGGAGATCAGCACCACATGGCCGTCCTCGCCGGGTCGCACCAGCAGTGGCTGCTGCAGGCCCACCGTCTCGATGTCGCCGGCCAGATCGGGGATGTCCCTCAGCTCGTAGAAATTGCCGGGGTCACTGTCGATCAGGCCGATGTCGATGTACTCAATCTGGTCGCGGCCCTCCGTTCCCGGATCGGGAACATCCACCGTCAGCGCCCGGGTCAGCTCGCCCAGGTCAAACTTTTTCGAGGCTTTACCGGCCATCCGGATCACCTCCGTCCATCTTCGCGCCGCAGCTAGGGCAGTAAGTGCCCTTCCAAAGCAGTTCTTTCTTGAAACAATTACGGCAGATGCTACATCTCAAGGCGGCATTCGGCGTCCTGATAAGTTCATTCCCACCGCCATCTAGCTCAACCCAGTCCGCCTCTTCCCACCGCCCACGCACCACCGACGCCGCATCGACAGTCGGAGCGCTGTCCAGAAGGTTGACGATCATGTCGAACTCCCAATCCTCAAGTATCCCTCTGCGTGAGTCGACTTGCGCACGCTCATACGCCGCATCGGCGTCTATCAGTCGCATCAGTCCGTCACCTCCTCGCCCAGATATTCCTTGACCCATGCCCGGTAGTCCTGGGCAGCGGCGCTGCGGCTGCTGTAGCCGGCAATGGGTTGCCGCATGAAGGTGGACTCCGGCACCTTGTCTGTGCGGCGGATCACCGTCCGGAACACCGGCACGTCCAGGCTGCGGATCAGCGCCTCGCCCTGCCGCACCACATCGGCGCTGTGCCACTGGGTGATCAGCACACCCGCCACGCGGATGGCGTCGTTGGCTCGCCGCAGGCTGGCCAGCTGGTCGGCCATGTCCCGCACGCCCCAGGCGGAGAACCCGTCCACCAGCATGGGGATCACCACCTCCTGAGCCGCCGTCAGCGCCGCGATACTGGCCGCCGTGAAACCGGGAGGGCAGTCGAAGATCACATAGTCCACGCCGTCCTCGCCCGCCGCCTCGGCGAAGTCGCTCAGCGCGCCGATGTCCTGCGGGGCGTCCAGATAGTACTGCACGTCCAGCCGGTACAGGGCCGACGAGGCGGGCAGCAGCCGCACCAGCCCGTCGGGATCCACCGGCACCACGTTGTCGCTCCACAGCGGCTCGCAGTCCTTGGCCAGAACATCGGCCACCGTGGCGGCATCCTCCGCCAGCTCCGGCAGATAGAACCGCGTCAGACTCGCCTGGCCGTCACAGTCCACTAACACTACGCGCTTACCGGCCCGACGCAGCACGTCGGCCAAATTGAGGGCCGTGACCGTTTTCCCGACCCCACCTTTTAGGTTCATGATTGCGATAGATTTCATTGCTCCCATTCAACATCCTTCTTTCTGCCCGGGTCAGACGTATCGTCTCCCGGTATGTGTAATATGCCGTCCGCCGCTCGACCACGGCGAAGCGGTGCTCTGGATGGATCCACACCACGACGCCCGTCACAGGATCGGCGCGAGTCTCTGCTTTGGCGCCATACCGCAGCGCTGCGGGCACGAAATGGATCCGCTCTCCAACGCGCATTTTCAACCTCCTCAAAACGGCATTGTGCCGTCGTCCTGAATTTCCTTAAAGCTGACCTGGTCCGGGTCTGGCCGCTTCCACGCAGAGACGGGGGCCGCTACCGGCTCAAAGGTCTGAATATTGCCGCGAAAAACCATTTTTTTGTACCAGCCGGCCCGGCCGTCCTTGTTCTTGTCGCACTTCAGGACGCGGCGCGAGTTCCGATCCTCCGAGTCTTCCAGATACAGCAGGAATATCACATCGGCGTCCTGCGTGATCTGCTTGCTCTCGCGCAAGCTGTACATGGTCGGCGCCTCATTTTTCTTTCCTCCGGACTCAGGCGTCAGCTGGCTCAGGGCAACCACCGTTATTCCCTGTTCGTGGGCCATGCGCTGCAGGCTGCGAGAGATCGCGCCGACCTCTTCGGGCCTCGACCATCCGCGCCGGCTCTCCGGCTCGATAAGCTGGATGTAGTCGATAAAAACCACGTCATAGTGCCGGCTCATGGCCAGCGACTGGATATCTGCCGGGGTAAAGCCGGAAGTCTGCATGATCTCAAGCCCACCATCCGAAAGCTTGCTGGCGGCGTAGGCCAGCTCCTGCCAATCTCTTTCACTCAGCGTGCTTTTCTTGATGGCGTCAGAATCCACCATGGCACGCGCACACATGATTCGGTCGGACAGCTTGTCCTTGTCCGTCTCGTAGCTGAAAAAGCCCACACGGTATTTCTGCGCCATGCGCAGCGCCATGGACAGGCCTAAGCTGGTTTTACCGGCGCTGGAGTAGCCACCCAGCACGCAATAGTCGCCGCGGCCGGTGAACACCAGCTCATTGATGAAGCTGAAGCCCCAGTCTATGTACTCGGCGGCCTTTTCGCCGCTGTGACGCCGCACGAAGCTGTCCCAGATCTCGCGAGGACCCCAGATCTCCACGCCGGACTTGGCGCTCATGGCCGCGTTGGCCTTGCTGACAAGATCCTCACAGGTGTCCAGATCCTCCGTTTCCGTCAGCGCCCGGCCAATCTCGCGCAGGCGGTACACGACGCTATCGCGCCGAAGAACGTCCACGTAGGCCATTGCGTTGGCGCTGGTGGGCGTCATCTCGGCCAGCTGGACAAGGACCTTGTCGTAGTCCGACGAGCCAGAGACGTCACGCAGCTGCGCACCGACGGTCACAAGGTCCACCGGCTTGGCGGCGTGAAACAGATCTCGGATCGCGCCGTAGATCGTCCGGTAGGTGCTTGAGACAAACATCTGGGCATTGACCTTGGCCAGGACATCCGCGATGCAGCTGCTGTCAATCAGCATGGAGCCTAAGACGGCGGCCTGCGCGTCGATCAGACGCTGTGCCTGAGGGTCCTGCTGCCAGTCGCTCATATCTCGTAATCACCCGCCCTTTCCACCACACGGCTATCAGGGCGCTGCTGTGTCTCTTGAGGTATCTCCGGCATCTCCAGAACGCCGCCGTTACGGCGGATGCCGTTGAGCCAGACGGAGACCGTCTTGACGCCGTAGCCCCTGGCGTACTGCTCGTCGTATTTCAGCTTCGCCTTGAGCCACACACCCATGGTATCGATCAGCTCGGGGGAGGGCCTCAGCGCGTTCCATGCGCGCCGGGCATCGCTCTTGTCGCCCTTGCTGGTAGACGTGCCGTCCGCCTTACGGATCACCGGGTAAAACTTCCAGAGCCCCTCGAACCGTTCCGGCTCCCATTCCGCCTTTTTCCGGGTCTTTCCCCCTTGGGGGGTAAGGGGGGTATTATTCTCTGTATTATTCAACATATTATAGACTCCGCAATTTTGCGGATACCCCCTCCACAATTTTGCGGATACCCCCTCCGCAATTTTGCGGACACCCCCCACAGCTACACCGGCATAGATGCGCCGCTCGGTACCGCCGCCGCAGGGCGCCATTTCCACTTCGATGTGGCCGGCGTCACGCAGGGCGGAGACCAGCCGGGTCACCGACTTGGTGGCCCAGCCGAACAGCTTTGCGAAGTACTCGTTGGATGCCCAGCAGTACCCCTCGCTGTTGCACAGGGCCGTGATCTCGCCGTACAGCAGCTTGGCGTTGGCGGGGAGGTTGTCATCATAGCGCACATCGGCCGGTATCACCGCCCAGTACGCCGGACGCTCAAAATTTTCTGCCATTTTCACAAATTCCCCCCTTGCCAGTTCAGTGTCTTTCTGCTACAATGATAGTGTTCTCATTCGGCAGATTTGATCTGCCCTGACCGCTTTTCGGTGCCAGCCGAAAGGCGGTCATTCTTTTTGTCCAGCACGTCCACCAGCCGCATGACGGCTTCTGCCATAGACCACGCGCCGATGATCGCCGCCGCGTATAGTACCCATTCGCCCACACGTCTCACCTCCTTCTTCAGTTCATTCCGGCACCGCCCACTCGTCCATCTGCTGTGCGTAGCAGACCGGACAGAGGTAGCCGATAGTTTTCACTATGCCGCTGCCCTCCCGGCGCAGCATACACACGCTGAACTTCTTGAGCCGCTCCTGCCCGCACTTCATGCACTGGCAGATAAAACGCTCATCGGCGCGAATGAGATCGCACTCGTAGTCATAGAAGCCCATCACGCCTCCTTTCTGCCGCCCTCTGGCGGCTGTTTTCGTGCCCGCACGAACTGTGCCAACTCCTCCGCACTGAAGCGCAGCTGCCGGTCCAGCGCCCGCAGGTCGTCCGCCGTCCATGCGCCGCTGTTGATCTTGGTGCTCATGGTGGACTCGTTCAGCCCGATCTTCCGAGCCAGCACCGCCTGGGACGGGATGTCCCGCTCCGCGCACTTCATGCGGATCAGGGTGCGCCGCACCTTGGCCCGCTCCCGGCCCTCGTCCCGGATCAGATTGACCCTCGGCATCGTTACACCTCCTCTGTGTACATCAGGGCCAGCGCGGCCTTGATGATGTCGTTCAGCTCCGCCGTGATGGCCAGAAACTCCGGCCGCTCGGCCTCGTCGATCACGCCGTCCTCGGCGATCTCCAGCAGCCGATCGTTGCGGTGGCCGTCGGCAAACCGCATGATCCGACGCACCAGCTTGATGGTGGCCGTCTCCAGCCGCTCCGGCCGGGCCTCCTGCACGCACTCCGGCAGCAGAGAGCCGAACAGCTGCAGGTGCTGCACCCCCAAGAATTGCGTGTCGTAGACGATGCACATCCGGGCCACCACGTCGCCCGCGGGGACACGCTCGCCGCCCTCGTAGGCTCGCAGGCTGGTCAGGCTCACCGCCAGCCGTTCCGCGGCTGCCTCCTGGGTCAGACCCGCCGATTTTCGGGCGGTCTGATAAATATTCCCGCCGCCATTCGCCATGGAAATTCCTCCTTCCGTCTGTTATGCTATGCTCAGGCGCTGGCCGTGCCCACCAGCTCATCCAGCGAGCAGCCCAGCGCCTTGGCCAGCGCTACCGCCGTCACCAGCGACGGCACCTTGAGACCGCCCTCGAACTGATTGATGGCCGCCGCCGACACGTCGCACTGGCGGCCCAGCTCCGACTGCGTCAGCCCCTTGGATTCCCGCCGCCAGCGGATGTTGTTGCTCAATTGCATGTTGTCACCTACCTTTAACCTTGGTTTACTTGACAGGGCGCAAAAACGGATGGTACAATAGGAAGGGAAAATGAGTAAAGAAAACCATTGTACACATCCGCGTCTGCGCGCCGGCGTCACTCGGCAGCACAGGGGCGCTTGCCTCCGCGCCATGTTGCTTTGATATGGGGAGTGCCCCGCGGGGTTCGCCGCCCCGGGGGATGATTGGATTATAAAACCAACTAAACGTACTTGTCAACACAATTTTGCGAACTTTGCCAACTTCTGATAGACTGCACAAATTATGCGAGGAAATTTTATGGCTTTTTACAATAATTTTATTGCCCTGTGCAACTCAGTGAGCAAGTCTCCGACGGCGGTCATTTTGGAAATTGGTCTAGAAAGATCGTCCGGAACCCGCTGGAAAAAGGGCGGCCTGCCGTCTGACGCCACTGCGCTGCGCATAGCAGATTACTTCAAAATCACAGTAAGTGACTTGATGGGCGACAAAGAAAGCCCCGCCGAAAACGACGAGGCTTCGCTGCAACCGATCGCACCTCACGAGCTGGAGCTGCTCAATTACATCCGCAGTCGTCCTCCTGAGGAGCAGCCTGCGGCGTGTCAGGACGCCGAGGCATTTCTGCGTTTTCGCGCAGAAAAGAAATAGTTTCTTGCACAGCAAGTTCCGGGTCTTTGATGCTGCGAAGTAGCTGGATCAAACGAATCTCGCTTGCTGTCATGATATGTACCTCCGTATAAAATTTTGAAAGGGTGAGATATTTGAAGTTTAGCGAATTTCAGCAATATCAGCAATTCGCAAAGCCCGTGGAACGGGTCAAGTACACCTTTAAGGTCGCCGGGACAAGCTACCGTACGGATGCCATCGAGGATATGCTCAACGAAGATTGCGATTACGGCGAAAGCGAATCTTACCTGAAGGAAAACTACATCGACGGAGACAGAATATGGAAATATCTCCCTGAGTACAGGGACGACGTAGCTCTTGTTGACGAGCCAGAAAATGAGTACGACCCGAACGCGATCCGCGTAGAGGTTGGCGGCATCCATATCGGGTACGTCAAGAAAGGCAGCACCAGCCGCGTCCGCAACCTGCTGAAAAAGGACGGCGTCCGGGTCAAGATAGACATTGGCGGCGGCCCGTACAAGGAACTCTACGAGGACGAAGACGGAAAGATCCAAATTGAACGCGACGAGATAGAATTTTACGCAAAGCTTGAAATCACAGTGCCGGGAGAGTTACCGAGCGCCACCGAATCACAGGCACCCGCAGGAGTTTTCAACGCACCGACGCCTACGGCTAGGTTCTGCCGTCATTGCGGCGCACAGCTGAAAGATAGCGCCAAGTTTTGCGGAAATTGCGGGGCAAGCGTAAGCGGAGAACAGCAAAAGAGCGTGACAAAAGAAGAGAATCCAAAGAAGCAAAAGAAAGAGCAGGCGCCCGCAACAAAGGCCCAAGCGTGGATTGTGTTTGCCATCGCGCTGTTTTTCCTGCTGGCGGCATGTGGATGCAAGCCGATCCTGCTAAAGGTTTTGCTGTTTGCCGTAGGTGCTTTTCTGATGCTGGGTGCCGTCAGCATGTTCTCCAACATCAAAAACCAGAAGAAATAGCCCGTGCCCAACTTGAGCACAAAAATATTTTGATAAGGCCCCGCCGTCTCCGCAACGCCGGCGGGGCCTTGCATCCGGCTCGCGCCACCACCGCTTGCCGGGTGCACGTCCAGCGTAGCAACATCGTGTCGGGTAGGTCAAGCCCAGATATGGGTAGTCGACAAAACTCGACGGCCAAAATTTGGGCCGGGCCAACCCAGAAAGGGGTCGAAAGGGAGAAAATGGAAAAGAGCTTGCAAGAAGTATGCCGAGAAGCGCGAGACCGCCTAAATTACACCAATCAGGACATTGCTGACGAGACCGGCATCCCCCTGTCCAGCGTCAAGAACTTTTTCGCCGCCACGTCCAAAGCGCCCAGCGCCATCAGCGCCGGGCTGATCTGTAAATTTCTGGGGGTCTCGCTGGACGATTATTTCGGCATCGTCCCCGCCGAGGACGCCGAAGCACGGCTACGACGGCAGCTGAAAGAGGATCATATGAATAGCGAAAACCAGCGCCTGACCGAGGTCAACGGCCTGCGGAAAGAATTGGACAAAAGCCGTCTGTCGACGATCCTCGTCCTGTCCTTTCTGTGTGCCGTCCTTTCGGTGGCGCTGATTTTCTATATCGCGGTGGATTTCCGCATCAAGGACGCGGGCCTGATTCAGGGCGGCGAGGTGGGCGTCGGCGCGTGGGTCATCATCACGCTGGTGGCTATCTCCTTTGGCGTCATGTCCTCTGCGCTGTTCAGCGCTGTCCGCTATGCCCGCCGCATCGCCTCGGAGGAAAGAGGTGGCGCACAATGAAAGTCCCCAAGGCCGTCAAGCTGCCCTCCGGCAACTGGCGGCTCAGTATCATGATCGACGGGCAGCGCATCTCCATCACCGCTGCCACCAAGAAGGTGGCGGAACGCCAAGCGGCTGCTCTTAAGAGCGGCGCGATCCAGGCGAAGGATCCGGAGCCGGAGGCGCTGACGCTCACCAAGGCCATTGACGGATACATCAAAAGCAAAAGCGCCGTCTTGTCCCCCGCTACCATCCGGGGCTACAAAACGACGCAGAAACACCGCTTCCCCGGCCTGATGGGCCGGGACGTGCGCACCATCACCAAAATGGACGTGCAGATCGCCGTCAACGCCGAGGCGAAGAAGGTGTCCGCTAAGACCGTGGCAAACGCTTATGGGCTGGTGCGGCCGGTACTGAAAGAATGCGGCGTGGACGTGTTCGGCGTCCGGCTGCCGCAGGTGCAAAAGCCGGTCAAGAAATATTTGCAGCCCAAGGACATCGGCAAGCTGGCCCAGGCTGTCCAGGGCGACAGCTGCGAGGTGCCCATCCTGCTGGCGGTCTGGCTGGGCCTGCGCCGGTCGGAGATCGCAGGGCTGTGCTGGGACTGCGTGGATCTGGACAACAACCTCCTGCACATTCGCCGGGCGGTCGTCCCGGACGAAAACAATAAGTGGGTGCAGAAAGACACCGCCAAAAACCTCAGCAGTCAGCGCACTGTGGACTGCCCGGACTATATCATGGACAAGATTCGTCAGCTGCCCCGCCGCGCCGACGGCAGACTCTTCCCCATGCACCCGGATACCATCCGCAAGCATGTGCACCGGGCCTGCGCCGCTGCCGGCATTACAGACACCACCGTCCACGGCCTGCGCCACACCAACGCCGCCGTGATGAAGGCCGCCGGCATTGACGACCGCTACGCCATGGAACGCGGTGGCTGGAGCTGCGAGAGCACCTACCGCAAGACCTATTCCTACGTTTTCGATAGCGACAAGGCCGACGCCAACAAGGCCATCAACGACTACTTCGCCGAAAAAATTACTCACGGAATTACTCACGAAGAAAAACAGAGTGAGTGATATCGCTTCGCATAGCCGTTTTCTCGGAGGGTTCAAATCCCTCCTTCCGCGCCAAATCAGGAAACCGAGGAACCGCAACGGTTCCCCGGTTTTTCTTGTATTCATACGGGGTTTCGGGCTTCGCATTATCGGCCTACCATGCCGATTTTAGGCCGGCCGCCTGTGCTTTTGGCGAAGCAATTACTCACGAATTACTCACGAGGCTTTCGTCACGTCCCCCGATACATCCCTTGCAAAGTCTTGACCTCCGCCGCCGCGTCGATCTGTTTCTGATGCAGATAATCATACAGGGCCTTCATCCCCTCGGGCGGCTCGCCCTTCTCCTGCCGGTACTTCTCGATCAGTTTGGCCACTTCGGTGTGCAGAATGGTCATATGCTGCATCTCAGCGCCGGACAGGTCGAAGAACACCTTCGACAAATTGGGGTAGGTGTCCTTGTACTCAAGAGCGCACTTTGCATACTTGTGGGCATCGCCGATCTCCTCGTCGACCATTTCAGACAGTTTCTGGATTAGTTTCATGCCGCACCTCACAGTTTCTCGACCGTGACAGCCAGATTGTTGACAACGGCCTCGGTGCCGCCCAAGACCAGGGACAGGATGCTGCTTTCGCAGCCGCAGGCGTTGCGAATCAGTGCCGTGATGGACAGCGCCAGCTCGTCGTTGGCGGCGGCAGCGGTGGCCGCAGCGGTGGCGCCGATGATCTCCACGCCGTCCTTCTGGGCGGCCAGGGAGACGGCTCCTGCCGCGGTAGGTGCCACGGTGGCGCTGACGTTGACCAGGTAGTAGCCCTGGCCGCACAGGGTGATGGTGTTGCCGTCCTGCTTGACGTTGCAGCCGAACCGGCGCGTGGTCACGCCGACCGGCACGACGCCGCCCACGGCCACGGTGGGCTTGCTGGTGTTGGTGGTATAGATAGCGGATTTGCTCATCATAAATTCCTCCTTAACATAATAACGGGGCAGCTATTGCCGCCCCGCTTGCCTCGCCTGAAAGGGCGTTATCATATCGGTGATGTCGCCAATATGATCCGATGTCACACGTTGCCGCAGCCGCAGCCACCACCGCAGAAGGGGGACATGCCCGCGTTGTAAGTGTATCCGTTGGGATAGCGGACCACGCCGTACATGCGGTTGTCCATCTCCAGACTGGCGATGCGGGCGGACTGCTCCGCGATCCGCTGCTCCAGCTGGGACTTCTCCAGCGCGGCGAATTTGGCTTCGATGTTGGCGTTCACGCCGTCGATGGCCCGCTGCGTGGTGCAGCAGCACTCCGCCAGCTGCGCCTGAATGCCGTTGCCGGTCTGCATGATGGTCATGTTGGTGCCGTTCTGCGCCAGTGCCATTTCCTTACCCAGCTGGCCAATGTTGCCCTGCATCTCATAGCCCAGATTGCAGATGCCATTGCCCAGGTTGTTCAAGCGGTCGTTGATCTGGCCGAACTGCTGGCCGAACAGAATCTCCTGCTGGCTGGCTGCCGTGGCGTACTGGCCGAACTCTCCCTGCCTGTTCCAGCCGTTGCTGCCGAAGCCGAACATAAAGAGAAACAGTACGACGATCAGGAACCAACCGGAACCCCAGCCGTCATTGTCCGCGCCGCGAGTGACGGCGGCGAT
>CAKTMQ010000006.1 GCA_934573945.1 uncultured Oscillospiraceae bacterium
GAGCTGGGTGTGACGCTGCAGGCCACCCAGAAGGACAGCGAGGACGACAGCTTCGGCAACGACTACGACAAGGACGCTGAAGAGGAGATCACCATCCCTAAGTTCAACTATGATTACAGCGCCAACGAAAATGATGGTATTATCTTCGTCTACGACGAGACCGGTACGACTATCGTCAAGGCCATCGTGACGAAGCAGGCGGGCAAGGTGCCCGACGGCTACTTCAACGATGCGCGGTTTGCCCAGATGACCGAGGTGCAGATCCTGGAGGGCGTGACCGAGATCGGCGATTACGCGTTTAACGGGTGCGGCGCTCTGGCATCTGCGTCTATTCCCGAAGGTGTGACAGAGATCGGCGAACATACATTTAACATGTGTACTGCCATTAAATCACTGGAGCTGCCTTCGACACTTAAAACAGTCGGCTACCGTGCATTTCATCATCTCCATGCCCTGAAGAGTGTAAACATACCAGAGGGTACGGTATTGGAAGAGGGTGCTTTCCGGGCATCCGGTCTAGAAGAGGTAACGGTTAATGGAGGCAGCATTGGCGCTCAGGCGTTCTACAATTGTCCAAACCTGAAAAAGGTAGTCATCAACAGCGAGGTGATTGGTGCAGGTGCATTTGCCTATGACAGAAAGCTGACGACGCTTGTACTGAATGAGGGGTTGACGACCATTGGCGCGTCTGCCTTCCAGAACTGTGAAGGACTCAAAACGCTGGTGATCCCCAGCAGTGTGACCAGTATCGGCTCCCGTGCTTTTGCGACCTGCAAGGCAATGACCAGTGCGACGCTTAAATGCAAGGTGACCCGTGCGGATATGTTCTACTGCTGTTTGGGCTTGACGACGGTGGTATTCTCTGATGACATCATAAATATTCCGGGTTATATGTTTGGCTATAGCAAACAGTTGACCGATGTGACGGTCAAGGCCGGTACCTGGAAAGTCAATCAGAAGGACTACCAGACAGATGCCAACGGCAAGCTGCCTGCTGCGGCTGTGAATTTTATGATTAGAAATTATGGTGCTGCATTTGTTGGTTGACAGCAGCTTATTCGAGTAATTTCCATACCTCCCCTGACCGGGGGCTGCGTCTGCGGGCGCAGTCCCCGGTTTTTATCCGGTATGGCGGTATGCATGGCGGCAGACGGACGATAAAATAATGCTTGCATTTTGCTGTCGGATGCTGTATCATAATGGCGAACACAACTGGATCATTTGTCTTCGGGGCGGGGCGTAATTCCCCACCGGCGGTACAGTCCGCGAGCGAGCCTGCGGGTGAGCATGAATCGGTGCAATTCCGATACCGACAGTTACAGTCTGGATGAGAGAAGGCGTGTACGGCATTTTGTGATGCTCTTTTTTGATGCGTGCACCTTGGGAGACAATCGTTTCCAAGGGTGTTACATCATCGAAAAGGAGTCTTTTTTTATGACCCAGAAGCAGAAAACCCATCATCTGGCCGTGGCAGCCATGCTGACGGCGGTAGCCTTTGTGCTGCAGTTCTTCGAGTTCTCCATCCCGGCGCTGATCCCGCCCTTTGTCAAGATGGACATCTCCGATCTGCCCGCACTGCTGGGCACCTTCTCGCTGGGGCCGCTGTACGGCGTGGCCATTCAGCTGGTGAAAAACGTGCTGCATCTGCCCTTCGGCTCCAGCGCCGGTGTAGGGGAGTTGTCCAACTTCCTGCTGGGCGCGGTGTTTGCGTTTACGGCGGGCATGATCTACAAGCACCATAAGAGCCGCCGGGGCGCCCTGTGGGGCTCCATCGCCGGTGCGGCGGCCATGGCGGCGTCCAGTCTGCCCCTCAACTATTTTCTGGTGTATCCGGCCTATGTGGTGCTCTACAACCTGCCGCTGGAGGCCATTATCGGGATGTATCAGGAGCTGGTGGGCAGCATCGCGCAGGTGCCTACGGGCAACGCGCTGTTCAACTGCCTGCTGGTGTTCAACGTACCTTTCACGCTGGGAAAGGGCGCGCTGGATGTCCTGCTGTGCTTCCTGATCTACAAGCCGCTGAGCCCGCTGCTGCACAAATAAAGAAACGACATAATATGGCAAGACCCCGTGATGCTGTACAGCATCACGGGGTCTTGCCATATCTTATGAGGAAAACAGCTTGTTAAAAGGGCTTACAGCGTCAGCTCACGGAGAATGCACATAAAGCCGTGGCAGGACTTTGTCAGCTGGGATAGCTCGATATACTCGTCACGGACGTGTGCCAGAGTCTCCAGAGAGGGGCCGTAGCCGATGGTGGGGATGTGGGCTTCGCCGCAGAAGTGGCTGCCGTTGGTGCAGAAGGAGAAGTGGGAGATCTCCGGCTCGATACCGGCTTTCCGCAGGCCGGTCAGCGCTTTCTGCACCAGCTCACTGTCCTCGTCCACCACCCAGGCGGGGAAGTAGCGCTTGGCGCGGATGGTGGCGCCTGTCCAGCAGGGCTCCTCGCCCTCGGCCAGATAGACGCGGGCTTTCAGACTGGGAATCTTTGCCTGTGCCCGGGCAATGGCCTCCTCCACCTGTCCCAGGATCACGGATTCGTCCTCACCCACCAGAATACGGCGGTCGAAGGTGGCGCGGCACAGGGCGGGCACCACGGAGGCGCCGGGGTAGGGTGAGGAGATGATGTCGGTCAGTTCCAGAATGCCCTTGCCCAGCAGGGTGTGTTCGTTGGGGACGATGCGCCGGATCTCGTCGATGACGGCGTTCATGTGGTATACGGCGTTGACGCCCTTTTCGGGGTTGGAGGAGTGGCAGCTGACGCCCTCGGTCTCCACCACTACCTCCGCCCGGCCGCGCTGGCCGATCTTGATGGTAGTCGAGGTGGCCTCGCCGATGATGACGTAGTCGGGCTTGGCCAGTTTGGAGATCTCGCGGGAGGAGACGCCCTCAAAGCACTCCTCGTGCACCGTACCGGAGATGCAGATGGTGCCGGCAAAATCCTTGCCGGTGTCCTCGGCAAAATAGGCGGCGGCGGAGACCATGGCGGCCACGCTGCCCTTCATGTCAGAGGTGCCGCGGCCGTACATCTTTCCGTCTACGATCTCTGCACCGAAGGGGGCGTGCTCCCATTCGTCGGCGTCGATGACGTCCACGTGGTCGATATGGCCGTCCATGAGAATGGTCTTGCCGGGGCGTTTGCCGTGGATCTTGCCCAGAACGCTGCCGTTGCGGTCGATCATGACCTCATCAAAGCCGTAGGCCTGCATGGTTTTTTCCAGCAGACGGGATACGTTCTCCTCTTTTCCGGAGAAGCTGGGGGTCTGGATCAGCTGGCGGCAAAGATCGATAAGCCGTTCATCTCTGTTCATAGCGGAAAATCCTTTCTGTATGTATTCTGCGTGCTGTATCTGCGGGAGAAAGCATAGGGCTTCCGGTGACGCAGGCGCACGAAAGCTGGCACTTACATCTTTGCACGGGAAAGCAGTTTTGTCAAGTGAAAAGAAAATAATTTTCACCACTAAGAGGAAACAGTTTCGCTTCGACTGAAATATAAAGAGGAAGGGCAGATGTAAAACATTGGCAAGTTTTTATCAATTTCGCACAAAACAAAAGAATAATATTTGTTCATTAGGAAGAAAACACCGTAATTTAACTGTTTTTTGCAAATTATTGCGGAAAGGGGGATTGACTTTCAAAAAGGATTCTCGTAGAATAAAGAAAATTAGTTTCAAATAAACAAGAAAAAAGTTTCATATTTTCACGCGGGGCCACAGCGCATGAAACGTGGAAACGGTGAGATGGGGCATGGGAGGCTGTATGTATCGAGTTGTCAATCTGAAACAGGAACCACAGGACTTTGCAGTTCTGGGACAGTCGGTGCCCCGCGTGGACGGCGTGGAGAAGGTATGCGGCAAAGCCATCTATGCCGGGGACATCCATATTCCCGGGATGCTGTATGCGGCCAGCGTGTACAGCCCGGCGCCCCACTGCCGCATCACGTCCATAGATGTGTCGGCGGCCAAGGCGATCCCCGGCGTGAAGGCAGTACTTACTGCCGCCGATGTGCCCAAGCCCCAGAGCAATGCGGATGTCTTTTTTATCACGGATACTCCCAAGTTTATCGGCGACGTGATCGCCATCATCGCC
The DNA here is from genome assembly GCA_934573945.1 of uncultured Oscillospiraceae bacterium. Lineage (GTDB taxonomy): Bacteria > Bacillota > Clostridia > Oscillospirales > Oscillospiraceae > Vescimonas. The sequence continues at coordinate 4,090 of CAKTMQ010000006.1, forward strand.
GCCGAGACAAGGGAGACGCTGGAGGAGGCACGGAAAGCTGTCCGGTACACCTACGAGGAGCTGCCCGCCGTGTTTACCATTCAGGAGGCGCTGGCAGAGGGTGCGCCCCAGATCCGGGAACGGGGCGTGGGACTGGTGGACGGCATTCCCACCAAGGGGACGAAGGGAAATGTCTACTGGGAGACGTACCATCCGCTGCGCAAGGGCGATGTGGAAAAGGGATTTGCCCAGTGCGACGTGATCATCGAGCGGGAATATGAGACCCAGTTTGTGGAGCACGCCTACATCGAGCCGGAGGCAGTGGTGGTCTACCGGGATCCCAACGAGGGCGCCTACACGGTGCACAGCTGCTCCCAGCACAGCCATACCTGCAAGAACTGGTTGGCGGACGCTATGATGCTGCCCCAGAACCGGGTGCACCATGTGCAGCGGACGGTGGGCGGTTCCTTTGGCGGCAAGGAGGAATCCGTGGGACTGCTGGCAGGCCGTGCGGCACTGCTGTGCAAGGCCTGCGGCGGCCGACCGGTGAAAATGACGCTGACCCGGGAGGAGTCACTGGTGGAGAGTGCCAAGCGGCATCCCTTCCAGTTCCACTACAAGGTGGGCGCTACCCGGGACGGAAAGATCCTGGCTTTTGAGGGTACCCAGATCGACAACTGCGGCGCTTACAACGGCCATACCCCTTACATGAATGTACGCGCTATGGCGCATTCTGCCGGTGCGTATGATATTCCCAATATCAAAACAGACACCTACGGCGTGTTTACCAACAACATCCACCCGGGCGCTTTCCGAGGCTACAGTTCCCCGCAGATCATTTTTGCGGGCGAGCAGTTGATGGAGGAGCTGGCGGAGGCGCTGGAGATGGATGTGGTGGAGCTGAAGCGAAAGAACCTGCTGCGGCAGGGCGGACACACCGCCACCAATCAGCTGCTGGATCAGCCGGTGATCCTGGGACAGATGATGGAGGACATCATCGCCCGGACGGATTTTCAGGCAAAGCGCAGGGCTTACAGGGATCAGACCGGCGACTACCGCCGGGGCATCGGTCTTGTGACCTGCTATCGCGGTGCCGGACTGGGTGCCGAGACCATCGACGCAGGCGGTGCGTTTTTTGCCGGCCATGTGGACGGCACCTTTGTGATCAACACCGGCCTTGCCGAGAACGGACAGGGACTGCGCACAGCCTTTACCCAGATCGCATCGGAGGCCAGCGGCATCCGGATGGAGGATCTCTTCTTCCCCAACGGCGATTCCCACGCGGCACCGGACAGCGGCATGACCGTTGCTTCCCGGGGCACGGTGATGGGAGCGCAGGGAATGCGCAAGGCGGGTGCCAGCATGAAGCGGCTGCTGATTGCAGGCGCTGCGGCCTATATGAATTGCCCGGCGGAGGAGCTGGATCTGCGCAACAGCATTTTCTTCCGCAACGGCCAGCCGGTGGATCTGGCACTGGCGGATCTCTGCCGCACCATGTATTACAAGGGCGAGCAGCTGCAGATCTTTGAGTGGTATATGCCGCCGCAGCTGGATCTCAACGAGGAGAACGGACAGGGCAAGGCATGGCCGACCTATTCTTACGGCACGGCGGTGGCAGAGGTGTGCGTGGATATGCGCACCGGCTTTGTGGACGTGGAGAAGATCAGTGTCTCCCACGACGTGGGAACGGTGATCAACCCGGCGGTGGCTGCCGGTCAGATCTACGGCGGCATCGTGATGGGCATGGGCATGGGCACCACGGAGGAGGTGGTGCTGAAGAAGGGGCAGGTGACGACACCCAACTTCGATAGCTACATTTTCCCCACGGCCATGGACATTCCCGAGATGGATGTGAGCATCTATGAGAGCGATGATCCCTCCGGTACCTTTGGCGCCAAGTCGTTGGGCGAACCGTCCACCGAAATGCTGGCGGCAGCGGTAGCGCAGGCGGTCAGCAACGCCACCGGCGTGCGTGTCCGGCAGCTGCCGGCCTCACTGGAACGGGTGCTGCTGCACAAGGATCTGCACGGCTGATCGTATCCAACAGAACATGACAGAACAAATTTAGAGAGATAAGGAGCATCCGTATATGAGCAAGACGACTGGTATCATGGCTGGCTGGCTGATCGTATCCAAGGACAAGGTTTTTCGTGACCACGCGGTGGTCTGCGAGGACGGCGTGGTGACCGACATCGTGCCCAATGCAAAGGTGGCGGGTGACACCCGATTCACCGACGCGAGGGACTGCATCGTTTCCCCCGGCTTTCTCAACACCCATTCCCATATGTATAACATGATCATCCGGGGCAAGGACTTCCATCCCACGGCCACCAGCCTCAAGGCGATGCTGGAGGAATGGTGGTGGGCGAAGGTGGAGAACCGGGTAGACCACGCCATCATCGACGTGACCACCCGTATGTCCTGCATCGAAATGCTCAAGTACGGCGTTACCTGTGTAGATGACATTCTGGAGGCGCCCAATTCCGTGCCCGGCTGTCTGCCGCTGGAGGCGCGTATTCTGGAAAAGGCCGGTATGCGCGGTATCCTGTCGGTGGAGTCCTGCGAGCGTATCAGCGAAGAGAACGGCATGGCCTGTCTGCAGGAGAACTACAATTTCATCAAGGCACAGCGTGCCGCCGGCAGCGCCGTGCGGGGCATGATGTGTACCCACACCACCTTCAGCTGTTCCCCGGCGTTTCTGCGCAAGGCCAAGCTGATGGCGGACGAGCTGGGCAGCGGTATTCAGCTGCACTGCTCCGAGGGACCCGATGAGCCCCGGTGGTGTATGTCTACCTTTGGCCGCCTGCCTATGGAGCACTATGAGGAGATCGGCTATCTGGACAGCAATGTGCTGGCTTCCCAGTGCGTGATCATGGATCCCTGCGAGCTGGCGCTGATGGCCAAGCGGGGCGTTCGTGTATCTCACCAGCCCATCAGCAACAGCCACGACGGCTGCGGCGTGGCGCCTGTACCGGATATGCTGCGGCTGGGGATCCCGGTGGGTCTGGGTACCGACGGCGAAAACAACGACCTGCTGGAGGTCATGCGCACGGCCATGTCCATTCACCGTGCCAAGCGGATCAATCCCAAGGTCATCACCGCGCAGGAGGCCTTCTTTATGGCGACGGAGAACGCCGCCAGAGCCATCGGCTATGAGGGCATCGGTACGCTGGAAGTGGGCAATCAGGCCGACTACATCACCATCAAGGCCGACACGCCTACCTCGATCAACGAAGAGAATGTGATCGACCAGCTGGTACGCTTCCGCCACTGCTCCGACATTACCTCCACCACGGTGGCCGGTAATCTGGTGATGTGTAACGGGGAAGTGCTGACGCTGGATGAGACGCAGACAAAAAAAGACTGCCGTGAGGTCACGGATGCATATTGGAGGACTGTATAATGGCGAATTTGAAAACAACACTGTGCGGCGTGGAGATGGACAGCCCATTTGTCCTGGGCTCCGGCCCCCTTTCCTACGGTGCGGAGGGCATCATCAAGGCGGCGAAGGCCGGTGCCGGCGCCGTTGTGACCAAGACGATCCGACGTAAGGCCTGTGTCAATCCCACACCCCACATGGCGCTGTGCGACGGCAATTCCATCCTCAACACGGAAAAGTGGTCCGATTATCCGGCAGAGCGCTGGATCGGCGAGGAGATCCAGAAGTGCAAGGAGGGAGGCGTCAAGGTACTGATCTGCAACATCGGCGGCGACCGCGACGAGCTGCTGGAGCTGGCAGGGCCGGTGGAAAAGGCCGGCGCCGACATCATCGAGTTCAGCGGCAGCGGTTATTTTGACGCCGGAGATCTGGTGTCGGCAGTGGCGGATCTGAAAAAAGAGGTCTCGGTGCCGATCATTGTCAAACTCAACTCCAACTGGAGCAACACGCTGGAGATCGCCCAGCAGTGCATCGACGCCAAAGTGGACGGTGTGACCTGTATGGACTCCATGGGTCCCACGCTGCGGCTGGATCTGGCCACCGGTGCGCCTCGCATCGGCGGCAACGGCGGCTACGGCTGGATCACCGGCGCGCCCATGCTGCCCTTCTCCCTGCAGATCGTGCGAACGGTCGCCCGCATGACGGACAAGGACATCATCGGCCTGGGCGGCATCACCAAGGCGGCCGACGCGCTGGAGATGCTGCTGGCCGGCGCCTCCTGCTGCGGCGTCTGTACCGCGGCCATTATCAAGGGCGTGGACTATTTCACCACGCTGAACCGGCAGCTGAGCGAGCTGATGGATCAGTACGGCTACGCCACCGTCGCAGACGCCAGCCGCAAGTCTCTGCAGTACACCGAGATGAACGAGGCGCACCATTGCAGCGAATTTACCTACGATGCGGACAAGTGCACCGGCTGCGGGCGCTGCATGACGGTCTGTCCCTATGACGCCCGTGTGCTGAGCGGCAAGACCATGACGGTGGACGCCGCCAAGTGCCGTGCCTGCGGTATCTGCTTTAATGCCTGCGCGCCCGGCGCCATCAAAATCAGATGATCTGTCGCTGCGGCGGCAGGAGAAGGAAGGCAACATGGCGACTTTTTACAGACCTGAAACACTGCGGGAGGCGTTGGAACTGATGGGCACCTACGCAGGTACCATCCGGCCGTTGGCCGGCGGCACTGATCTGATGGTGCATCTGCGGGAGCAGAGCAGGAAGGTGCAGGGTATCACGCGTTTTATGGATATTGCCAGACTTCCGCAGCTGCACGGGATGTGCGTGGAGGAGGGAGAGCTGTGCATTGGTGCAGGTGTCTCTCACACGGAGATCGCGGCCTCACCGCTGGTAAGGCAGTATGTCGGCGCACTGTGCAACGCCTCCGGCTCGGTGGGGTCACCCCAGATCCGGAATTCCGGTACCATCGGCGGCAATGTCTGCAACGGCTCGTTGGCGGCGGACACGCTGTCGGTGCTGACGGCAGTGGATGCGCGGCTGGAGCTGCATTCCACTGCCGGTGTACGGCTGGTGAAGATGGCAGGGCTGCATCAGGGGCGGGGCAAGCTGGATATACAGCCCAATGAGCTGCTGGTACGGCTGCGGCTGCCGATCCTGGAGGGCTATCGCTTTGCCTTTCTCAAGCTGGGCCGCAGAAAGGCACTGGCCATCTCCCGTATGAATATGGCGGTGGCGGTGAAGCTGCAGGACGGCGTGATGGCGGATGTGCGGATCGCGCCGGGATGTGTGTTCTCCCAACCGGAGCGTGCCGGTGCCGCCGAGGCGCTGCTGCGGGGCAGAAAGCCCGATGCGCAGCTGCTGGAGCAGGCGGGAAAAGCGGTATCCGCCCAGATGATCGAACGGACGGGGATCCGCTGGTCTACAGAATACAAACAGCCTGTCGTGGAGGCGCTGACGGTCAGAGCGCTGCGGGCGGCCTTGGAGGGATGACGATGGTGACCATCAGCTTTACACTTAACGGAGAACCGTGTACGGTGACAGTAAATGAGACGGAGCGGCTGCTGGATGTGCTGCGTGACCGTCTGTTCCTGACGGGTACCAAGGAGGGCTGCGGCATCGGTGAATGCGGCGCCTGCACGGTGATCGTGGACGGGAGAAACGTCAATGCCTGCCTGACCATGGCGCCCAGCGTGGACGGACGGAACGTGATCACCATTGAGGGTGTGGCGCAGAACGAGGAGCTTGCGCCGATCCAGAAGTCCATTTTGCAGCACCACGCCTTCCAGTGCGGTTTCTGCACGCCGGGCATCATCATGAGCGCTAAGGCGCTGCTGGACAGCAATCCCCACCCTACCCGGGAGGAGATCAAGGTGGCTATCTCCGGCAACCTCTGCCGCTGTACCGGCTATGAGCAGATCGTGGAGGCCATCGAGGCGGTGGCGGACGGCAGAGTGCGGTAAAGCAAAGCGGCGCTTTACTGCAGAAAAGAGTGATGTTTCAGGGCATATCGTGCCCATGAGCATAATTCCACAGGAAAGGAGGAAAGACAGATGGAAAAAGTGAAAATCTTAGGTGTTTGTTCCAGTCACAGAGCCGGCGGCGCAACGGAATACTGTGTGCAGGAGGCGCTCAAGGAAGCTGCCAAGATCCCGGGTGTCACCACGGAGTATATGACCCTGCGGGGCAAGAAGATCCAGCATTGCATCCACTGCAACGCCTGCGTGAAAAACAAGTGCAAATGTGTGCTGAAGGATGACTTCAATGAACTGTTTGACCAGTTCCTGGAGGCTGATGGCTACATCATCGGCACACCGGTGTACTCTTGCAGCGCCAGCTCCAATCTGCAGGCTTTTTTGAGCAGAATGCGTCCCAGCGGCGTGGTGGCGCCGGGTGTGTTCATCAACAAGGTCGGCGGTGCGCTCTCTACCGGCGGCACCCGCAACGGCGGCCAGGAAATGGCAAATATGGTCATCCACAATTTCTATACCTGCTATGAGATCCTGGTCACCGGCGGCCCGTCCGGCAACTATACGGGCGCCTGCGTCTGGTCACAGGACAGACGGGCAGAGGGCGCCGCAGAGGACGAGGTCGGCATGAAGTGCGTCCGTGGTCTGGGACAGCGTGTCGCCGAGGCGGCGCTGATCCTGAAGAACGGCAAGGCGCTGTTGTCCTCTGAGGGGATCCAGTTCTCCGACAAAAATGTACTCTGGACAGCCAAGTCCGAGAAATATGCCACTGGTCAAATCACCTGAATCAACAATAGGATCTTCGAGAGAAAGATAATTGGAAAGGACGATTACTACCATGAAGAAATTTTTGGCACTTCTGCTTGCTGCAATGATGGTTCTGGCGCTGGTCGCCTGCGGCGCTCCTGCGCAGAATGATACGCCCGAGACGCCCGACGAGGATGGTGATGCTGCCCCCGCTGCCGCCAAGGTGTTTATGTCCATCTCTCTGGGCGGCCTGGGCGACCAGGGCTACAACGACTCCGCTTACGCCGGTGCAAAGAAGGCGGAAGAGGAGCTGGGCATCCAGCTGGACGTCTATGAGCCCACCTCCATCGCGGAGATCGAGGCACAGATGATGACCGTCGCTGCCAGCGGCGAGTACGACCTGATCCTGGGCATCGGCGCCGACAACGCCTCCGCCGTGGAGAAGGCCGCTACCGCGTATCCCGATCAGGCCTTTGCCTGCTATCAGACGGTCATTGACCTGCCCAACGTGCTGTACAGCAACTCCGCTTATGAGGAGGCCGGTTATCAGCTGGGCGTGATGTGCGCGGAGCTGTATCGTGACAACGCGCTGCCCGGTGTTGCAGAGGGCTGTCACAAGGTGGGCTACATTCTGGGTACGGCCAGCGCTGAGCTGTACACCCAGGTCTACGCGCTGTGGGCCGGCGGCCTGAGCGTGGATCCCGATTTCGAAGTGGTCGTGGCTGAGGTCGGAAACTGGAATGACCAGGCCAAGGCCAAGGAGCTGGCTGCCGCCATGTATGACAAGGGCTGCGGCATCGTGATGCAGGGCGCCGGCGCTGCCGGTCTGGGTCTGTTTGAGGCGGCCAAGGAGTACGGCCTGTATGCCATCGGCAGCTCCGCCAACCAGAATGACCTGACCGACACCGTGATCTGCTCCCGTATGGAGAAGATGGATCTGTCCATTTATGAGGCCATCAAGGAGTATGTGACCGGCGAGTTCACCAGCGGCGGTCTGCGCCTGGGCATCAAGGCCGGCGTGTGCTACAACGACTGGGACGGCAGCAAGGTCGTGATCCCCGATGACATCAAGGCCGACATTGAGAGCACCGGCGAGAAGATCGTCAGCGGCGAGATCACCAACATCCCGCTGACTGAAGCGGATGTGCAGGCCTTCAAGGCGAACCTGAACAAGTAATCCAAAGTAAACACAATGTAATGTGACGACATTCGTCGGAACCCAAATCAATAAAAGGGGCGGACAAAGATCGTGAAAGAGAACTCCAATGACAAGACAAATGCTGCCGTAGAGCTCCGCAGTATCACAAAGACCTTCGGCTCATTTGTCGCCAATTCCCATATTGATTTTGATGTACGTTACGGCGAAGTGCATGGCTTATTGGGCGAGAACGGCGCGGGCAAAAGCACGCTGATGAACGTTCTGTTCGGACTGCTGGCGCCTGACGCCGGTGAGATCCTTGTCGATGGGGAGCCGCGGGACATCCGCGGCCCCCACGACGCCATGACGCTTGGCATCCAGATGGTACATCAACATTTTATGCTGGCGCTCCCCTATAAAGGGTGGGAGAACGTGATTTTGGGCGAGGAGCCTGAGAAATACAAGTTTTTTATTGATAAGCAAAAGTCCTATCAAGAGATGGAAAAAGCAGCCGCTCTCTGCGGCTTTAAGATCGATCCGAATCAAACGGTTCTTGATATGTCAATTCCGGCGCGGCAGAAGCTAGAGATCGTCCGCGCCCTGTTTCATAAGTGTAATGTGATCATCCTGGACGAGCCGACGGCCGTCCTTTCGGAAAACGAGTCGGATGAGCTGCTGGCGCTGATCAAAAAGCTGCGGGACGACGGCAAGGCGATCATCATCATTACCCATAAGCTGCGGGAGGCTATGGAGATCTGTGACCGGATCACCGTACTGCGGCATGGTGAGGTGGTGCTGGAGGAGCGGACGGAAAACGTCACCAAGGAATCGCTGGCCACGGCCATGGTGGGACACCCGGTGCTTTTTGAGCTGCCTGAGCGGGTGACGGTACAGGAGCCGCAGCCCATCGTACAGTTTGAGAAAGTATCCACCGGCACTGGCAAGTCCAATCTCCACGATGTGGCGCTGGAGATCAGCGGCGGCGAGATATTCGGTATCGCCGGTGTGGAGGGCAACGGCCAGCGGGATCTGGTCAATGCCCTGCTGGGACTGCAGAAGGTCAAACACGGCAGCATCAGGCTCCACGGGCAGGATCTGGCGTCACTGGGTGCCAGAGGCTGTACGCGGCTGATCGCCCATGTGGCGGAGGATCGCCATATGCAGGGCTATATCAACGACTTTTCTATTGTGGAGAATGTCATGCTGGGACGGCAGGACGAGGGCACGCTCCAGAAAAAGGGCTGGGTGGACAAGCAGGCCACCCGTGCCATGACCCGGGAGATCGTGGAGAAATTCGATGTGCGCATCGCCTCCATTGATGAGCCGGCCGGTTCCCTCTCCGGCGGCAACCAGCAGAAGCTGCTGATAGGCCGTGAGTTTACCAAGCCGGATATTGAGCTGATCATTGCCGAGCAGCCCAGCCGCGGGCTGGACATTGCCTCTACGGAGTATGTGCACCAGTGTCTGATCGAGATGCGCAACAAGGGCAAGGCGGTCATCCTGATCACGGCAGATCTGGATGAGCTGATGTCGCTGTCCGACCGGGTGGGTGTGATCTACGACGGGGAATTTGTGGCTTTCGGCAAGCCGGATGATTTTACACCGACGCAGCTGGGTCTGTATATGACGGGAGGTAAGGCGAATTGAAGACTTCGGATAAAATAGCCGTGATCAGGCAGACACCGTTCTCCCGTTATCTGGTGCGGTTCTGGAACTGGCTGGTGGTCTCGCCTGTCAGCGCCATGCTGTGCTCCTTCGTGATCAGCGGTATCCTCATCGCTATTCTGGGCTACAATCCCTTTGTGACATACGGGTATCTGTTGGTGGGCGCTTTCGGCGGACTGGACAAGCTGGTCAGCTCGCTGGCACTGATGACGCCGGTGCTGTTCTGCGCACTGAGCCATATGTTGGGCGCCCGGGTAGGTGTGTCCAATCTGGGTATGGAGGGACAGTTCCTGGGCGGCGCCATGACGGCGGCGCTGGTGGCGCTGGTCTGTCCGCCCTCTGTGGGGCGGCTGGGCATGATCGTCATCTGCCTGCTCTCCGGCGCCGTGATGGGCGGCCTGATCGGCGCTGTTCCGGCCATCATCAAGCGCAGGCTGGGCGGCAACGAGATGCTGATCTCCCTGATGATGAACTACGTGGTGGATCTCTTTACGCTGTATCTGCTTCACAATGTGGTACAGAACCCGGACAACATCACCCCGGCCACCGCGCCGATCCCCGATGGGGCGAAGCTGACTCAGCTGGTGCCCGGCACACAGCTGACCACCGGTTTTCTGCTGGCACTGGCCATCTCCGGACTGCTGTGGGTGTTCCTCTACAAAACGGTCAGCGGCTACAAGGTGCGCGCCATCGGCATCAACCCCAGCGTGGCACGCTACAAGGGAATGAACGAGCAGCGCACCATGATGTGGGTGTTTATCGCGGCAGGCGCCATCGCCGGTGTAGGCGGTGCGGTGCAGATCCAGGGTGTGCACTACTGCTTTATTCAGGGTATGTCCCCCGGTTACGGCTGGGATGGCATCTCTGCGGCGCTGCTTGGTTCCTGTGAGCCTGTGGGCGCCATCCTGGGCGCATTCGTGTTCGGCGCACTGCGCAGCGGCAGTATGTATCTGGGGCGTATGTACTCCGTTCCCAGCGATTTCATCTATATGCTGGAGGGCGTTACCATGCTCTTTATCGCCGCTCCCGCACTTCTGCGCAAGCTGAAGATCGCGCAGAAGAAGGCGTGATGACTGCGGTCGAAGAATTTGAAAGGCAGGAGTTGAAAGTCTGTGAATATACTGCAACTGATTTTTAATGTGGGCGTTTTCGCGGCCACTTTCCGACTGGCCATCTCCGTGGCGTTGGCAACGCTGGGCACCACCTTTGCAGGACGCTCCGGCATCCTCTGTATGGGACAGGAGGGTATCATGCTCATCACCGGCTGCGTGGGCGTGATCTTCTCCCACTATTGCCGCAATCCCTATATCGCCCTGCTGGGCGCCATGGTGGTGGGCATTCTGTTGGGCTTGCTGTACGCCTATTTCGCGGTCAGCCAGTACGGCAACAACGTGATCATCGGCGTGGGCCTGAACTTCTTTGGCCTGGGCTTTTCCGCGCTGCTGATCCCCATCGTCTGGGGCAATCAGGGCACCTCTCCCTCCGTCCCCGGTCTGGAGAACTTCATGACACTGGTGGAGGCCAGAGAGAAGGGCGCACTGGCGCAGGTATTCGGTGTGCAGAACATCATGCTGATCGTGTGTCTGGTGCTGGTGGCGGCAGGCTGGATCTTTCTGTATAAGACAAAGACCGGCCTTCGCATCCGCATCGCCGGTGAGCTGCCCATGGCCATTGAGTGTACCGGCGGCAGCGTGGTGAAGATCCGCTATCTGTGCATGGCCATCTGCGGAATGTGCCTTGCGCTGGCGGGCTGCATGGTCTCGCTGGGACAGGCCAAAATGTTTGGCCGGAATATGATGGCAGGCCGTGGCTACGTGGGTCTGGCACTGTGCACGCTGGGACGCTATAACCCGGTGGGGGCGCTGCTGGCGGCGATCCTGTACGGCTTTACGGATGCCATCCAGACACGTTTGCAGGGTGAGGGCGTGCCCTCCCAGTTTATCCAGATGCTGCCCTACGTATTTACGATCGTGGTGATCGCCTGCTCCGGCAAGATCAATGCGCCGGCGGCGCTGGGCGTTCCCTTCAAGGGTAAACGGGAGCAGTGACAACGGGGGCTGTTCAGAAAGGTAGGTGCAGGACATGGGACAGGAATACTGTGTGGCGCGAACGGTGGAAGAGGCCGTGAGCTTGCTGCGGGAGAAGCGTGGTCGTGTGATCGCCGGCGGGACGGATCTGATGCTGGATCTGCGCAAGGGAAAGAAGCTCAGCGAGATGCTGGTGGACATCACCGGTATCCCGGAACTTACCGGCGTCTCTATGGAAGCGGATCATATTCGCGTGGGCGCATGCTGTACCTTTGCACAGCTGGAGCGAGATCCCGTTGTGACACGGTATCTGCCGGCGCTGGCCGCCGGCGCGTCCCGGGTCGGCTCACCGCAGATCCGCAATGTGGCCACCGTGGGCGGCAACGTGGTCAACGCCATGCCCGCCGCCGACACGGCGGTGGCCTTGGTGGGACTTGGTGCACAGGTGGAGACGGCGGGCATCGGCGGAGGCCGGATACGTCCCATTGAGGCGTGCTACGAGCGGATCGGCCACTCCGCGGTGGATCCGGAAAAGGAGCTGATTACGGCATTCCGTATCCCGCTGCCGGCGGGCAGGGATTTTAGAAATGGATACAGGCGTTTTTCCTTGCGGGAGAGCCTGTCGCTGCCGGTGGTGGTGGCCGCCGTAAGTATGGTGCTGGACGGCAATGTGGCGGAAAGCGCACGGATCGTGCTGGCACCCGCCGGATCGGCGCCCTGGCACGCGGAGACGGCGGAGACGCTGCTGCGGGGGCAGGTCATCACACCTCAGCTGGCTGCGGAGGCCGCAGAACTGGCGGCGGAAAAGGCGCCTTTCCGGGACAGCCCGGTGCGCTGCTCGGCGGCCTACAAGCGGCTGGTGGCACAGACGATGGTGGAGGAGCTGCTGCTGGCTCTGCCAGAGGGAACAGACGGAAGGTGAGGTGGGATCATGCAGATCACATTTACATTGAACGGGCGGGAAGCACGCGCCCATATTGAGCCGCAGGACACGCTTTTGCAGGTGCTGCGGGAGCAGTTCGGACTGCTGGGCACCAAGGAGGCCTGCCGGGAAGGAGAGTGCGGTGCCTGCACGGTTCTCATCGAAGGCGACGCGGTGGTCTCCTGTATCTATCCGGCGCACAAGGCGGCGGGGAAGTGCATCACGACCATCGAAGGGCTGCGGCAGGGGGACAGGCTCCATCCCATTCAGCAGGCATTCATCGACACCGGCGCGGTGCAGTGCGGGTACTGCACGCCGGGCATGGTGCTCTCTGCCAAGGCGCTGCTCGACCGGGATCCCGATCCCTCGGAGGAGACCATCAAGCACGCTATGAGCGGCAATATCTGCCGCTGCACCGGATATACCCGTATTATTCAGGCCGTACAGCTGGCGGCAGAAAGGCTGCGTGAGAATGGTGAGTAAACAGCGAACCGTACCGGCTGCGACGCTGGTGGGACAGAGCGTTTCCCGCGTGGATGCCTATGAGAAAGTTACCGGCTATGCGCGCTTTACCATTGACCAGCATGAGCCGGGAATGCTCTACGCCAAGGTGCTGCGCAGTCCCTATCCCCATGCCCGGGTGGTATCCATTGATACCGGGGAAGCAGAAAAAATGTACGGAGTTGAGGCGGTGATCCACTGCTTCAACACCACGGATAAAGTTTTCAACTGGACCAATGAACCGGTGCAGTCTCCGCCATATTTCAACATCGTCAAGGATCAGCAGTTCTTCAGTCGGGAGCTGCGGTATGTGGGCGATGAGGTGTGCGCCGTTGCCGCCATCTCCGAGGAGATCGCGGAAGCGGCGCTGCAGGTCATTCATGTGACATATGAGCAGCTGCCGGCCGTTCTCAACGCGGAGGATGCGGCGGCAGCAGACGCGCCGATCCTGCACCCGCTGGTCAACGCCGAGACCAATGTGGCCTTTTCCAGCGCCAACCGGGTGGGCAATGTGGAGGAGGCCATGGCGCAGTGCGCCGCGGTGGTGGATGAGCACTTCCGGGTCAGTGTGCAGAAGCAGATGCAGCTGGAGATGCAGAACGCTCTGGCATATTTTTCCGGTGACGGCAAGGTGACGGTGTGGTCACCGACCCAGTCGCCGGCACTGGCGCAGCGGCTGGTCAGCTGGATCTGCGACATCCCCATGAGCAAGGTGCGCATCGTCAATCCCGGCTACGTGGGCGGCGCTTTCGGCGTGCGTATCGGTTTGAGCGGCAAGGCGGAGATCTACGCAGTGGAGCTGGCCAGACGCACCGGCAAGCCGGTGAAGCTGGTCTATGACCGGCATGAGGACATGATCGCCTCGGAGGCGCGCCACAGCGGCAAACTCCACATTCAGCTGGGCTGCGATGCGCAGGGACATCTGCTGGCGCTGAGAGGCCGGGGCTTTATGGAGGCGGGCGCTTACGCCCTGTCCAGCGCCAGCCTGTGCGGCGCCATGGCCTCCCGGATACAGACGGTATATCATATTCCCCATGTGGACTATCTGGGGCAGGCGGTGTATACCAACACCACCCCCGGCGGCGCGCAGCGAGGCTATGGTGCGCCGCAGCCGCAATTTGCCATGGAAAACGCCGTCAACCGCCTGGCGGAAAAGATGCACATGGATCCGGTGGAATTCCGCAAGATCAACGTGATGCAGCCGGGCGACCCGTGGATGGTGGACTACGACCTGCGCTCCACCGGTATGATCGAGTGCTTGGAGCGGGGCGCGGCGATGATCGGCTGGCAAGAACGCAAAAGCGTGCGTACCGGAAGATACCGTCACGGCTTCGGCGTGGCCTGCGGCAACCACATCAGCAGCGGCTATCCCTTCCAGATCGAGCACTCCAATATTTTCATCTGTATGAACTACGACGGTACCATCCAGTTTTCCACCGGACTGATGGAGATGGGTACCGGACTGAAAACCACGCTGATCCAGGTGGCGGCAGAGGTGCTGGGGACGGATATGGCACATATCTCCGCCACCATGGCGGACACCAATATCAATCTGGCGGACATGGGCGCACAGGCCAGCCGCGGCCTCTATGTGGTGGGACACGCCGTGAAGAACGCGGCGGAGAACCTGCGCCGGGAGATCCTGCAGTATGCGGAGCAGCGTCTGCATATGGAGGAGGGATCGCTTCAGATGAAGGATTCTGCCATCTGTGACCGGGACGGTAATGTCTGCTTTACACTGCAGCAGATCGCCCGGGACGCGGACGACCATATGCTGCAGTTTTCGGCCATTGGCAAGTACATCTCCTACAATGCGGTGCCTTGGCACGCCCACTTTGCCGAGGTCACGGTGGACACCCTGACCGGCAAGGTGCGGGTGGATCGGTTCGTGGCGGTGCACGATGTGGGACGCGCCATCAACCCGGACATCGTCAAGGGACAGATCGAGGGCGGCGTGGTCATGGGGATCGGCTATGCGCTGTCGGAGCAGATAGAATACGGTGCCGACGGCCGTCAGCTCAACGATGAGCTGCACAAGTATATGCTGCCGGTGGCCGCCGATTTCGGCACCATCGAGGCATCCATCGTGGAGAGCGTGGAGGTCAGCGGACCTTTCGGTGCCAAGGGTGTTTCGGAATCGCCGGTGGGCACTGTGGCGCCTGCCGTTGCGGCGGCTATCCATGACGCCACCGGCGTGTGGCTGAACGAGACGCCCATGACGCCGGAGAAGGTGCTGTTCGCTCTGCGGCGTTACGCGAAGGAGAGCGGCATATGACAACGAGGATCATAAACGGACAGCTGGTCACGGAAAACGGTGTGACCCGGCAGGATCTTGCCGTCCGGGACGGAAAGATCTGCGCCATCGGTACGGCACTTCCTGCCATAGAGGGGGAGACCTGCATCGATGCTGCGGGCAAGCTGATATTTCCCGGGATGATCGACAGCCATGTGCACTACTATGCGCCCTGCGGCGACGGTTACACGGTGGATGATTTCCGCAGCGGTACCACCGGCGCCGTCTGCGGCGGTGTGACCACTATTGTGGACTATGCCTTCCCCCGGCCGGGGATGGATCTGCGGCAGTCGTTGGAGGCGCGGAAGCGGGAAGCGCAGGGCTATAGCTTCTGTGATTACACCTTTCACAGTGAGATCATGGGGGAGTACGGCTTTTCACCGGAGGCACTGGTTGCTGTCCGGGAGGCCGGCATCCTGTCGCTGAAAGGCTATACCACCTACGGGGCGGATCAGCTGACCTACCCGCAGTTTGAAGAGCTGATGCGGCAGATCAAGCCGCTGGGGCTGCGGCTGACGGTGCATGCGGAGGATGACGCCGTGTGCCAGCGGGAGAAGGAGCGCTGCATCGTGACCGGACAGTGCGACTGCAGCTGCCATGCAAAAAGCCGTCCTGGGGCGGCGGAGGTCACGGCGGTGGAGAAGCTGCTGGCGCTGGCAGAGAAAACCGGCGCCGGATTGCACATCGTCCATGTGTCCACCGGCGAAGCCGCGGCGCGGATCGCAGCGGCCAAAAAGTGTGGCGTGGACGTGACCTGCGAGACCTGCCCCCACTATCTGCTGCTGACGGAGGCGTGCTATCGCCGTCCGGACGGCGCAGCCTATATCATGACGCCGCCGCTGCGGACGGCTCGGGACAACGAACAGCTGTGGCAGAGGGCCTGTGACGGCACCATCAACAGCATCGTCAGCGATCACTGCGCATTTCCTCTGCAGGAAAAACTGGCAGCAAAGAGCTGTTTTGCGGCGCTGCCGGGGATCCCCGGTACGGAGACCATCTTTCCACTGCTCTATACGGAGGGCAGAAGGAGAGGACTGACCGTGCAGGACATTGTACGGCTGTTCAGTGCTGAACCGGCGCGGCTGTTCGGCCTGTATCCCCGCAAGGGGTGTCTGGCGGTCGGCAGTGACGCCGATCTGTTCATGCTGGATCCGGAAGCGCGGGGGGCGCTGACCTGGAAGGATCTCCACTCCCGCAGTGGGTATACCGTCTATGAAGGCTGGGAGACCGAAGGACGGATCGAACTGGTCATGCGGCGAGGTAAGATCATCATGCGGCATGGCCGGATGCAGGAGACGAGCCCCGGCGGGGTGTTTCTGCCCTGCTGTCAGAACAGTTAAAGAAATGACCCGAGGACAAAAAGGGAGGTTTAAGACGATGGACATCTTATATCCTGTGGTGGATCTGCACGCGGACACACCTGAGTTTGTGATGACGCCCTACCGCTCACAGGGCAACACCCTGCGGCACAGCAAGGGGCATCTGGACATCCCGCGCCTGCGGGCGGCCAACTCACTGGTGCAGGCCATGGCCATCTTTGCCCCCGCCCACCGGCTGCCCTATATGCCGGAGGAATACCGGGACGACGTGTACTTTGCCGAGGTCTACGGGGCGTTTCATCAGGCGCTGGTATCCTATCAGGCGGACGTTGCGCCGGTGTATACCTATGAGGACATTGCCCGGAACAGCTGGGAGGGAAAGCTGTCGCTGCTGCTGACGCTGGAGGACGGCGCCGTGATCCAGGGCGAGATGGGGCGGCTGGAGATGCTGAAGAATCTGGGCGTGCGGATCATCACGCTGACCTGGAACTATGCCAACTGCCTGGGTGCACCCAATTCCCGGGATCCGGAGGTGATGGCTGCCGGACTGACGGACTTTGGCCGGGAGGCGGTCAGCCGCATGGAGAAGCTGGGTGTGATCGTGGATGTGTCCCACCTCTCTGACGGTGGATTCTGGGACGTGGTACAGCTGAGCCGGAAGCCCTTTGTGGCATCTCACAGCGGCTGCCGTGCGCTGCATGATCACCCCCGCAATCTGACGGACGAGATGCTGCGTGCCATCGGCAATCATGGCGGCGTGGTGGGCACCACTTTCTGCGCCATGTTTCTCAGCCCGGATGAGCAGATGGCGCATATAGACGACATTGTGCGGCATATGCAGCATATCCGGGAGAAGGCGGGCATCGATGCGTTGGCGCTGGGCTCGGATTTCGACGGCATCGAGAATCAGCTGGAGTTCGGTGATTTTGCCGGTTTGCCGCTGCTGTTCCGCGCCTGTGAGAAGGTGTTTACGCCGGCGGAGATGGACAAGATCACCCATGACAATGCGCTGCGGGTATTCCGGGAGTGTTTTCCGCGTGATGCAAAGTGAGTAAGAGAAACATAGCCGGCAGCGGATCGAAAAAGCTGCCGGCTATGTCTGTATGTCCCATATTGCGGTCATTTTTCCTTTGTAGGTGAGGGGGCTTCGGTTTGCAGGATCTCTTTGGCACATTCGATGAACTTGCGGGTGGCAAAGGAGGCCTCCTGCATGGAGGGAACGGCCACGCCCAGCGAGATATACTGGGGCGGGTCGAAGGGTACCTCCCGGACGGCTCCGTGCCACTCGCGGGACATCAGCCGCTGCTCGAAGCTGATCCCCAGTCCTGCCTCTACCATTTTATAGGTGGAGTAGCAGTCGTCAGTGGTGAAACCCACTTTGGGTGTGAGGTGCGCCTTGTTCAGCAGACGATCCTGATCGGTATCGTGGTTGGGAAAGGTGAGGATGATGGACGACTCATTCTGCAGGTTTTCCAGCGGGTAGCTGGGCTGGTCGGCATAGGGATGCCCTACGGGCAGCAGCGCCACCATTTCATCCTCCATCAGCGGGATCCAATCGCACCAGACCTGCTTGAACAGCTCACCGCAGAAACAGCAGTCCACCGAGCGCTCATTGAGCCATTTGGTCATCTCCTGATTGCCGCCTTTGAGCAGATTGATGGTGATGTGGGGATAACGGGTCTGGAAGCGCCGGATAATGGTGGGCATCAGCATGGCGGAGATGCTGCGGTATACGCCGATGGTCAGGGTGCCGATCTCAATGCCGTTGATGTCCCGGCTGAGCTGTTCGATGCGGCGGCTTACCCGCACCAGATCCCGAAAGACGGGCAGCATAATGGTGCCGTTCCCGGTGAGGACGACGCCCTTTTTGGAGCGGACAAACAGCGGAAATCCCAGCTCTTCCTCCAGAGAATTAATCATGCGCGTTACGCCTGACTGCGTATAGCCGAAGGCTTCGCCGGCGGCAGTAAAGCTGCCGCGGTCAACAGCGGCCAGAAAAATTTCACATTTTACCGTATCCATGGTGCTGATCCCCTCTTCTTATCATGACAATGACATTATATCATTTCAAACATGATATTTCAACTCTTTTCTCATGATGGAAATTGTACTAATATGACTATATACAGGTACTGAGATGCACCGGACGATGCCGCTTTTGACCTCTGAAAAACGCTGTACAGGATACGAAAACAAAAATACTGCGATATGCTGGATACATTAAGAGAGAAAAAACTGCGTGATGTACGCATCTTATTTTAGGAGGTTATTATGAACGTTTACGAGAATCTGAAAAAGGCAGGGATCGAGCTGCCGGAGAAGTTGGCTGCGGCCGGCCTGTACAAGCCTGTGAACCAGACGGGGAATCTGCTGTTCGTTTCCGGACAGGGCAGCATGGACAAGGGTGTTCATCTCACCGGCCGTGTGGGCGTGGATGTGACCGTGGAGCAGGCGCAGTATGCCGCCCGTGTGTGCGCCATCAATACGCTCTCCGCGCTGGAGGCCTATCTGGGTGACCTGAACCGCATCAAGAAGTGCGTGAAGATCCTGGCCTTTGTGGCCGGTGCCGACGACTTTGCCGGTCAGGCACAGGTGGTCAACGGCGCTTCTCAGGTCTTTATCGACGCCTTTGGCGAGGAAGGCCGCCACGCCAGATCTGCCATCGGCACCAACAGTCTGCCGCTGGGTCTGACCGTGGAAGTGGAGTCCATTTTCGAGATCAACGAGGACTGAGAGGAGGATGCTGTCATGTTAGGTCAAGATCTTTCCCCTGTTCAGATTTCTGATTTTTTTGCGGCGGAGCGTCAGATCCGCCAGACCATTCCCGCGTCCCCTCTGCTGAATATGGCGCCTCTGAACCAGCAGCTGGGATTTCCCGTATATCTGAAGGCCGAGAGCCTGCTGCCCTCCGGCGCCTATAAGATGCGCGGCGCCACCAACAAGATCATGACGCTGGCCAAGGAGGTGGGCTCCTCTCTGGAGATCATCACCGCTTCCTCCGGCAACCACGGCATGGCCTGCGCCCTGTCCGCCAGCCGTCTGCATATCCCGGCCACCATTGTGGTGCCTGAGCCTACGCCGGACATCAAGAAGAACAGCATCCGCGCCATGGGCGCCAACCTGCTGGAGATCGGTGCGACCTATGATGAGGCGTTCACAGCCACCGTGGCGCTGGCGGAGGAGAAGCAGATGTACTATGTCCATCCCACCTCTGACCGCTATACTGTGGCCGGACAGGGCACCATCTCTCTGGAGCTGCTGCAGCAGCTTCCCGATGTGGATCAGATCGTGGTACCCATCGGCGGCGGCGGCCTGATCACCGGTATTTCCTACGCCATCAAGCACCTGAAGCCCGACGTGAAGATCATCGGCGTGATGCCGGAGGGTTCCGCTGTCTATGCCGCGTCCCGTGCCGCCGGCAAGCTGGTGACACTGGATTCCTGCGCCTCTATCGCCGACGCGGTGGTGCGCAAGACGGGCGAGCCCTACCTGTACCCCTACATCGAGGAGTATGTGGACGAGATCGTGACCGTCAGCGAGGATGCGCTGCGCAAGGCCGTCAAGATGGCCTGCCTCTATGCAAAACTGACGCTGGAGGGCGCGGCGGCGCTGGCACTGGCCGCTGTATCCACCGGAAAATGCGCGGTGACAGAGCACACCGTGCTGATCTGCTCCGGCGGCAATATTGATGAATCCGTCCTGCTCTCCTGCCTGCAGGGCTGAGCAAGACAGTTTCAAGATAAAAACTGCACTGAGAAGAAACTACACTGAGAAGAAACTACACTGAGAAGAAACTACACTGAGAAGAAACTACACTGAGAAGAGGAGAACACGATATGTCTTTCATTTCCGAGAAAAGTAAGCAAGTTCCTGGCTCTATGATCCGTAAGATGTTCGCCATGCAGACCGGTATGACGGACGTGGTGAGTTTCGCTTTGGGCGAGCCCGATTTTACTGCCCCCCAGCACGTGATCGATGCCGCTGTGGCGTCCCTGCGCCGCGGCGAGACCCACTATACGCCCAATGCCGGTATCCCCGCGCTGCGCGAGGCTGTGGCAAAGAGCTATCAGGCACGGGGGCTGGACTACAAGCCCAGCGAGATCCTGATCGGCGCCGGTGCTATCAGCCTGCTGAATCTGGCCTGCACGGCGATCCTCGACATTGGAGATGAAGTGATCGTGCCTGATCCGGGCTGGGCCAACTACAAGGGTCTGATGATGCAGGTGGGTGCGGTGCCCGTGCCTGTGTCTCAGAAGGAAGAAAACGGCTTTATGTATGACCCCGAGGACATCCGCGCTGCGCTGACGCCCCGCACCAAGGTCATCCTCATCAACTCTCCCTCCAACCCCACCGGCGCCGTGGCCAGCGCTGAGAACCTGCGCCAGATCGCCGAGCTGGTGGTGGAGAAGAACCTCTATGTGCTGACGGATGAGATCTATCGCGAGCTGCTGTGGGACGACGAGCCCTACACCAGCATTGCCTCCTTCCCCGGCATGAAGGAGCGCACGGTTATCGTGGACGGCTTCTCCAAGACCTATGCCATGACCGGTATGCGTCTGGCTTACAGTGCCGCGCCGGAGGATGTGACCATGATTATGACCCGCCTGCTGGAGAACGTGCTGTCCTCCGTGAACGAGGGTATGCAGTGGGCCGGCGTCGCCGCGCTGACGGAGAGCCAGGAGTGCGTGGAAATGATGCGTACCCAGTACCGCCGCCGCCGTGAGCTGATCGTCAACGGCCTCAACGCCATTGACGGCGTGACCTGCATGGCGCCCAAGGGTGCTTTCTATGCGTTCCCCAACATTCGCGCCACCGGCCTGAGTTCCCGTGATTTTGCCATCCGCCTGCTGAAGGAGCAGCACGTTGTCACCGTTCCCGGTACCGGTTTCGGCGATGGCGGCGAGGGCTACATCCGTCTGTCCTACGCCACCAGCGAGGAAGTGATCCGTGAGGGTCTCAAGCGGATCAAGACCTTTGTGGACAGCCTTTGATCCTGTTGTGAAAACATAACGAAGCGAGGGTTTTGCTATGAAGAAAAACTATGCTGTTATGGACGGCAACACCGCGGCGGCGCATTCGGCGTATGCTTTCACCGAGGTCGCGGCGATCTACCCCATCACGCCCTCCTCTCCTATGGCGGAGAAGGTGGACGAGTGGTCTGCCAAGGGGCGCAAGAACCTCTTCGGAACACCGGTGGACGTGATCCAGATGCAGTCCGAGGCAGGCGCTGCGGGCACCTGCCACGGCTCCCTGCAGGCCGGCGCGCTGACCACCACCTTTACCTCTTCCCAGGGCTTGATGCTGATGATCCCGGCCATGTACGCCATGGGCGGTCAGTTCCTGCCCAGCGTGATGCACATCGCCTCCCGCGTCGTGACCTCCAATCACCACTCTATTTTCGGCGATCATACCGACTTTATGACCTGCCGTACCACCGGCTATGCCATGCTGATGTCCTCCTCTCCTCAGGAGGCCATGGATCTGGCCGCGGTGGCGCATCTGTCCGCCATCCATGCCGGTTACGCATTCATGCACTGCTTTGACGGCTTCCGTACCTCTCATGAGATGCAGCGGATCGAGACAATCGACTACGAGGATCTGCGGGGACTGGTGGACTACGAGGCGCTGCAGGCGTTCCGTGCCCGCTCCCTGAACCCGGAGCACCCCTCCAACCGCGGCAACAACGTGAACCCGGACGTCTACTTCCAGTGCAAGGAGGGCGCCAATGTCAAGAGCGCTGTGGTACCGGAGACAGTGCAGCACTACATGGACGAGATCGGTCGGATCACCGGCCGCTCCTACAAGCTGTTCAACTACTATGGCGCTCCCGATGCGGAGGAAGTCATCGTAGTGATGTGCTCCGCCTCTGAGGCAGTGAAGGAGACAGTGGACTATCTCAATGCCCAGGGCCGCAAGGTGGGCGTGGTGCAGATCCATCTGTACCGTCCCTTCTCTGTGGAGCACTTTGCCGCGGCGATCCCTGCGACCTGTAAGAAGATCGCCGTGCTGGATCGTTCCAAGGAAGTGGGTTCCGTGGGCGAGCCTGTGTATCTGGATGTGGTCACCGCGCTGAACCAGGCCGGCCGCGGCGACATCCGGGTGGTAGGCGGCCGTTACGGTCTCAGCTCCAAGGATACGACTCCCGGCCAGATCGTGGCGGTGTTTGATAATCTCCGTCAGGATGCGCCCAAGAACAATTTCACCATCGGTATCAACGATGATGTGACCCACACCTCTCTGGACTACAAGGAAGTGGAGTTCCACCGCGAGGGTGAGATCTCCTGCAAGATCTGGGGTCTGGGCGGCGACGGCACCGTGGGCGCCAACAAGAATGCCATCACCACTATCGGCCTGACGGCCAACCAGTACGCACAGGCGTTCTTCTCCTACGACTCCATGAAGTCCGGCGGTCTGACCCAGTCTCACCTCCGCTTCGGCAAGGAGCCGATCCGTTCCACCTATCTGGTCTCTTCCGCTGACTTCGTGGCGGTACACGCCCCCACCTATGTCAAGAAGTATGATACCACTGAGGATCTGAAGGACGGCGGTACCTTCCTGCTGAACTGTCCCTGGTCTGTTGACGAGCTGGAGACCCGCCTGACCGCCAAAATGAAACGGGATCTGGCGAAGAAGCACGCCAACTTCTACATCATCGATGCCGCCAAGCTAGCCGCCGAGATCGGTCTGGGCAAGCACACCAACAACATCCTGCAGGGTGCGTTCTTTGCGCTGACCAAGGTCATCCCCATGGATCTGGCGCTGACCTCCATGATGCAGACCAACTACGACACCTATTTCAAGAAGTCCGGGCAGAAGATCGTGGATCTGAACAATGAGGCGGTGCGCGTGGGTGTCACCGCGGCGCAGAAGGTGGAGATCCCCGCCTCCTGGGCAACGGCGGAGGATGCACCGGCTGCCCCCATTCAGGCCTCCGACTTCGTTAAGGACATCGTGATCCCCATGGATCATCAGATGGGCGACAAGCTGCCCGTGTCCGTGTTCCAGAAGCACGGCGTGCTGGACGGCACCTGGGAGAACGGCACCTCCGCTTACGCCAAGCGCGGCGTGGCCACCACGGTGCCCAAGTGGAACGGCGAGGCCTGTATCCAGTGCAACCGCTGCGCCATGTGCTGCCCTCATGCAGCCATCCGTCCCGTGCTGCTCAGCGACGAGGAGAAGGCCGGTGTGCCTGATTCCTTCGTCACCGTGCCTGCCAAGGGTCTGGGCAAGGATGCACCCAACTACAACTTCCGGATGCAGATCTCTCCCTATGACTGCCTGGGCTGCGGCGTCTGCCTGACGGCCTGCCCCGCGGCAGAAAAGGGCGCTCTGGTCATGACGCCCTTCGAGGAGATGAAGGACGAGCAGGCCAACTTCGACACGGTGGCGATGAACGACGCCTACCTGAAGAGGGACGTCATCAGCGACAAGTCCGTGAAGAACATTCAGTTTGCCAAGCCCTATTTCCAGTTCTCCGCCGCCTGCGCAGGCTGCGCGGAGACCACCTACATCAAGCTGCTCAGCCAGCTGGTGGGCGACCGGATGTATGTGGGCAATGCGGCAGGCTGCTCCTCCGCCATCAGCGGCGGCGCACCTATCCTGCCCTACTGCAAGGATCAGAGCGGCCGCGGCCCGGCATGGGAGCACTCCCTGTTCGAGGACAACGCCGAGTTTGCTTATGGTTTCTTCCATGCGCAGGACGCCATCCGCAATGAGCTGCTGCTGCGTCTGGAGAAGCTGCGTGACGCCGGTGTGGCGGTGGAGGCTGTCAACGCCTATCTGGCCGACTGGAATGACAGCGGCAAGTCCCGCGCCGTGTCCGACGCGCTGGTGGCCGCTCTGGAGGCGGCGCCGGCAGGCGAGGATGTGGACTACATCCTGCACAACAAGGAATATCTGTCCAAGAAGTCCGTCTGGGCTGTGGGCGGCGACGGCTGGGCTTACGACATCGGCTTCGGCGGCATCGACCACGTGATGGCGCAGAACCGCAACGTGAACCTGCTGGTGCTGGATACCGAGGTGTACTCCAATACCGGCGGCCAGTCCTCCAAGGCCACGCCCATCAGCGCCACGGCTAAGTTTGCCGCAGGCGGCAAGCAGGTGGCCAAGAAGGATCTGGGCGGCATCCTGATGCAGTACGGCTATGTGTATGTGGCACAGGTGGCCATGGGTGCCGATCAGGCGCAGACCCTGCGGGCACTGCGCGAGGCGGAGTCCTATGACGGCCCGTCCATCGTGATCTGCTACTGCCCCTGCCTGGAGCAGCATATCAAGGCCGGCATGAGCTGCACCCAGGATGAGATGAAGAAAGCGGTGGAGTGCGGTTATTGGCACCTGTACCGCTATGATCCGCGCCTGACGGCAGAGGGTAAGAATCCCTTCCAGCTGGATTCCAAGGCGCCCGATACCGACAAGCTGATGGACTTCCTGATGGGTGAGAACCGTTTTGCCGCGCTGAAGAACAACTTCCCGGAGAAGGCGGATGCGCTCTATCAGAAGGAGATCGCCGATGTGAAGCGCCGCTACGAGAAGTACAAGAAGCTGGCGGAGTAAGCGACGGCCTACAGCAGATAAAGAGTACAAAGAACTCCCGGGGCACATGCCCCGGGAGTTCTTTGTGTTTATCGTTATTCTTATAGCAGATAGCGCGGCACAAAAAAGCGGTCAGATCAATTCCTTTTGGATCGTGCGCTCTGTCAGTACCACCTTTGTCTCCTGCAGATTGACGATGGTTTCCGGTGCCCCGCGGATGGACAGGAAGGTAAAGAGAACATCAATGATGTACATCAGGGAGAGCCGGGATTCAGTGGTGCCGGTGTACAGGAAGTTGTCCAGAAACGCGCCGTAGAGCAGGTGGTCGGATTCCTTTGCCAGCGGGCAGTCATAGTCGTTGACCATGGAAATGACGGTGGCGCCCTGCGACCGTGCCTTGTGGGCGATCTTGACCATGTCGTAGTCATAGCCGGACAGGGAGATCACATAGGCGACATCACCCTTTTTGAGCTGGGTGACCAGCACCTTTTGAAAGGTCATATCCGATTGCATGGAGCAGGAGATCCCGAGACGGGTCAGCTTGTGGTAGAGATCCATGGCGGCGCAGGCCGACCCGCCGATGGAAAAGATAACGACCCGGTTCGCCTGCAGCAGCAGATCGGCAATAGGCGTCAGATCTACCGTCTGCAGCATATCGCAGGCCTGCTCCAATGCCTTGCGCTCCGTATTCAGAATGGCTGCGGCGATGTCGCTGGCGGTCTCACCCTGTGCCACGCCTTCGGTAACGCGGCTGATAGCCACAGCGCTCTCCTCGGCCAGCGCCAGTGAAAAGTCACGGTAGCTGGTATAGCCGAGGCGCCGGCAGAAGCGGGAGAGGGTGGATTTGCTGACGCCCACCTTCTCGGCAAATTCGTTGATGGATAGTGTGGCGGCGGAACGGAGATTTTCACGGATATACTGTTTGATCTTTCTCTCCTGGGGCGTAAATCCATCTGTGTCGCCGCCTAACTTGAACATGATCCCCATGGGGGTTTTCATTCGGGTTTTCCTCCTCAGAATGCAGTTATTAAAGACACAGTTTCCAGTATACCCGTAAAAGATGGAAAAAGCAACCGGAATTTGTGGAATATGAACGGTTTTCGTTTTTGAAAGGGCAGAATTTCCGTGTGGCTGATGACGATATATGTCGAAATACGGAGTAGATATTATATGAAAAGATGAAATTTCATCTTTTTCTCGGAAGCTGGAATTACCTATTGACAAAGAGGGTAAAAAGTGTTACCATCAAATCAACCCATAAAATAAGTAGGTAAAACTATTGAACAGAGATATACAATGGAGGAACGCTATGCAGATTTATGCGGATAACGCGGCGACCACGAAGATGAGCCGCACGGCCATCGATGCGATGCTGCCCTATATGGAGACCTACTATGGCAATCCCTCCAGCCTGCACACGGTGGGACAGCAGGCTGCGGAGGCGCTGCAGAAAGCCCGGGAGACAGTAGCGGCCTGCCTTGGCTGTCAGAGCCGGGAGATCACCTTTACCTCCGGCGGCAGCGAGGCGGACAATCAGGCTATCGTTTCCGCTGCCCGTATCGGAGCGCGGAAGGGGAAGAAGCACATTATCTCCACCGCCTTTGAGCACCACGCGGTGCTGCATACCCTGAAAAAGCTGGAAAAAGAGGGCTTTGTGGTGCAGCTGCTGGACGTGGGAACCACCGGTACGGTGACGGCACAGCAGGTAGCGGGTGCCATCCGGGAGGACACCTGCCTGGTCACCATCATGTATGCCAACAATGAGATCGGTTCCATCATGCCCATTGCGGACATTGGCGCCGTGTGTCAGGAGAAGGGCGTGCTGTTCCACACCGACGCGGTGCAGGCGGCAGGGCATCTCCACATTGATGTAAAGGAGCAGCATATCGATATGCTGTCTCTGTCCGCCCACAAGTTCCACGGCCCTAAGGGCGTCGGTCTGCTGTATGCCCGGCAGGGGATCCCACTGACCAATATCATCGAAGGCGGCGCACAGGAACGGGGCAAGCGCGCCGGTACGGAGAATATCCCCGGCATCGTATCCATGGCGGCGGCACTTCGGGAGGCCTGCGACCATATTGATGAAAACGCTGCCAAAGTCTCTGCCCTGCGGGACAAGCTGATCGCGGGACTGTCCAAGATCCCCCACTCGGCACTCAATGGTGACCCGGTGAACCGGCTGCCCGGCAACGTGAACTTCTGCTTTGAAGGCATCGAGGGTGAAAGCATCCTGCTGCTGCTGGACGCCAAGGGCATCTGCGCTTCCTCCGGCAGCGCCTGCACCTCCGGCTCGCTGGATCCCAGCCATGTGCTGCTGGCCATCGGCCGTCCTCATGAGGTGGCGCACGGTTCACTGCGGCTGAGCCTGTGCGAATGGAACACCGAGGAAGAGGTGGACTATATGCTGCAGGTCATCCCCGCGGTGGTGACCTATCTGCGGAATATGTCTCCGGTCTGGAAAGAGCTGCTCAGCGGCAAACGTCAGTTCATGCTGTGAAATGGAGTAAAGGAGGAAAAAACCATGGCTTTGTATACAGATACTGTGATGGATCATTTCATGCATCCCCGCAACGTGGGCGAGATCCCCAACGCTGACGGCGTGGGTGAGGTCGGCAACGCCAAGTGCGGTGACATTATGAAGATGTACCTGAAGATCAAGGACAACGTGATCGAGGACGCCAAGTTCGAGACCTTTGGCTGCGGCAGCGCCATCGCTTCCAGCTCCATGGCGACGGAGCTGATCAAGGGCAAAACGGTGGACGAGGCGCTGGCCGTCACCAACAAGCAGGTGGTGGAGGCGCTGGGCGGTCTGCCGGCACACAAGCTGCACTGCTCCGTGCTGGCG
>CAKTMQ010000007.1 GCA_934573945.1 uncultured Oscillospiraceae bacterium
CTCTGGGCGTTTACAAAGACAAGGGGGCCGAATAACATGGAAAAAACTTTCATTTTTGCCGGTTTCGGCGGTCAGGGTATGCTCCTGATCGGTAAGTTCATGGCTATGTCCTGCATGCTGGATGGCAAGCACGTCTCTTGGCTGCCCTCTTACGGCCCCGAGATGCGCGGCGGTACGGCCAACTGCTCCGTTATCGTTTCCGATGAGCCTGTCGCCTCTCCCCTGGTGGACAAGGCCGACGTCATCGTCGCCATGAACCGTCCTTCTCTGGACAAGTTCGAAGAGCACGTCAAGCCCGGCGGTGTGCTGGTCATCAACAGCAGCATCATCGACCGCAAGGCTGTTCGTGATGACATCACCGTCGTGTACTGCGACGCCAACGGCATCGCGGAGCAGGTCGGCAACCCCAAGGGCGCCAATGTGGCGATTCTGGGCGCTGTCATGGCCAAGGCGGACGTTACTTCTCTGGACAGCATGATGGAAGCTATTCGCATCGAGCTGGGTGAGAAGAAAGCTCGTTTCCTGGAGGGCAACAAGAAGGCTCTGCAGGCCGGTATGGAAGCCTGCAAATAAGCAAGCAATTCCGCACCGATCTATTGTGATAAAGCAGCCGGCGTTTTCAACGCCGGCTGCTTTATTTGTTCTTTTTGCTCTTTCGCATACTCTGTCGAAATATTTCCGTTTTCTGTTTCTTTCTTAGAAACTTTTTATTGACGAATGATGGAATGTTTGGTATGATAGTGGCATCGTTGAGAGGAGGTCGTCGATCATGGGTTCATTCTCTAATTTCGTAGGTCATCGGATCAAAAAATACCGCAAGAGCCGCGGCTATACCATAGAGCAGTTCTCCGCCATGATCAACAAAAGCAAGGCGACTCTGTCCAAATACGAAAATGGCGCCATCACCATCGACATCGAGACCTTGTATGAGATCTCACAGGCGCTGGATATTGAGCTGAAATACTTCGTGGATTACCAGCCGCCCACTTTCCACAATGAGCCTGCGCTCCACAAGAACGCCTACTTCCACCAGTCACTGGCCTATATGTACTATTATGATGGCCGCGTCCGGCAGATGGTGCGCTCCCTGCTGCGTTTCTCCCCCGCTCCCAACAGCACGGCAGTGGAGGTCACCCTGTATCTGGGCGTTGCCTCCTTTGATGATCCCGACCGGTGCCAGCATCTCTTCACCGGTGAGATGAAGTCCTACGATACCATCACCCATATGGTACTGAACAACCAGATCAACGACGCTGAGAAGATGTACATCTGTATGCTTAACCCCATGCAGAACCGGACACCTGCCATCGGCCTGCTCTCCGGCATCGGCAGCACCCCCTTCTTCGCCCCCATCGCGCTCAAGGCGTTGATCTCCAACGAGCCGCTGGAGGAGAGCGAACGGCTGCTGGCCAGCATCAAACTGGACAAGGACGACTATCATCTGCTGCGCTACTACAACATGATGGTTATCAACCGCCCTGCCAGCTTGTTCCTGCAATAACCTCCCCCATTATAATAATCAAAACCTCCGGCTAAGCCGGAGGTTTGACCAGGCTTTATAAGGGCCTATTACTGGAAAACCCCTCTAGGGGCACTGAATTTTTCTTCGCTTGCATCCTCTGCCCTACCGCCCGTAAACGGGCTATCACCATTACCGGAAGCCCCTTGCTTGTCGGTGGTTCCATTGCTTGTCATGAATCAGTCTCCCCGTTTTTGTAAGTGTTGGTCGGCAAACTTTTCACTTACTCTAACTTGGCGACTTTTTCTTGTCTACTTTTCCCTCGCCATAGGCTATTCTTACCCCCGGCAGAGCCGGGGGGCCTTTTGTAGCCAAACCGAAGCGCCCGTCAGACTTTACCTGACGGGCGCTTTTTCTATGCCATTTTTACGATCTCCCGCCGCAGCCGCAGAATGATCCGCTTTTCCAGCCGCGAGATATAGGACTGAGAGATCCCCAGATGATCCGCCACCTCCTTCTGCGTCAACTCCTTTCTGCCGCCCAGTCCGAACCGCAGCGAGATGATGTCCCTCTCCCGGGGCGACAGTTTCTCCATGGCGCTGTGGAGAAGCTGCCGGTCTACATCCGCCTCCAGCGGCTGCATCACCATGTCCTCATCGGTGCCCATCACGTCGCTCAGCAGCAGCTCCTTGCCGTCCCAGTCGGTGTTCAGCGGCTCGTCAAAGCTGACCTCCGTGCGGGTATTGCTGTTCTTCCGCAGATACATCAGAATCTCGTTCTCGATACAGCGGGAGGCGTAGGTGGCCAGCTTGATATTTTTATCCGTCCGAAAGGTGTTCACTGCCTTGATCAGCCCGATGGTGCCGAGGGAGATCAGATCCTCGATAGTGATGCCGGTGTTGTCAAACCGCTTGGCAATATAGACCACCAGCCGCAGATTTCGCTCAATCAGTATCTGCCGCGCACCCTCATCCGGGAGCCGCTCCAGAATCCGGCTCTCCTCCTCCCGCGGCAGCGGCGGCGGCAGCGTATCGCTGCCGCCTATGTAATAAACACTATCCGGCCTGGTCAGCCGTCGGATCCACTGTATAAAACGTCTCCACAGACTCATGCCGCTCTCCCCTTTCCTGTCCGCCCCATAGCGCCTGATAGCCGCCGTTTCCTACCTGCGTGTCCGTCAGCGCTACCAGCGCATGGGTCACCATCCGTCGTCCGATCCGGATATAATCACTGCGGCAGGCCAGCAGCAATCCCCCGCTCGTTCCCACCGCCCGGAACGGCAGCAGCATAAAGGGCACTTCGACCCCAGCGCTGTGCAATCGCGCCATCTTCTCTTCCGGCGACGCTCCACTCTCCAGGATCGCAGCCGCCCGGGGCGGCCACAGCTCCCGCAGCGCCCGCGTCTCCGCCACCAGCACCGGCTGCCCCCGCACCGGATCCCGCAAGGCGTTTCCGTTATCCCGCAGTGCCCGCAGACGACACCTCGTGCCGTCCACTACTACATCAATGTCCATCAACTCTCCCCTTTCATACCGTGCCCCCTGCCGAAATACCAGATGCAGCAGGCCATAAAACAACAGTGCGCTCCCCAGCAGCACCCACCAGCTGATGTCTGCGCAGTATACTCGCCGCAGCACACCTGTGGGCGAACCGGCCAGCAGTCCCAGCGCCAGCAGCAAGCCCGCCAGTCCTCCCGACAGCAGCAAAAACAGTGCCGCCAGCCGCCATGGACGTATCTCCCGCCGGAAAGCCCCCAGTGCCAACAGCACACCCATACCCGCCTTGCACAGCGGATGCGCCAGAACAGGCCACACAAACACCAGCGCCGCATAGATGCCTCCCGCCGCCGCCCACAGGGCAAACCGCCCCCGCCGCAGCGGCGTGCCCGCCAACGTGGCCGTTGTCAGCAGCAGCAGATAGTCCACCGCCAGATTCAGCACAAACACCCGATCCACATACACCACCGGCACCGCCATCACCTCACGGTTCTATTATAGGACAGACTGCCAGCAAGAACGTGTCAGAAAAAAGCGCCCTGCGGGATTTTCCCGCAGAGCGCTTCCGCTAACTCAAAAAACATCTTCTTTCTGGCTTATTCGTGGTCAAAAATCGCCTTTTTCTCCAACAGAGTTCCGTAATCGTCCTTCCACTGGTGATGCAGCGGTGAGGCATCCCATGCGCTCAGTGCATCCTTGTCCATGTCCAGCACGATCATCACATCGTAGCGGTTGGCGCGGTCGATGCAGCAGGGGTAGACCTCTGCGCCATGGACGCCGGGGATGGCGTCCGCCGTGCTGAATAAGGCCTTTATTGGGGGTAATAACGCCCCTTTATCGGGTACATTCTCATTCCATTTTGCCAGTATGTAATGCTTCATATCACACCTCACAGTCCGATATAGGGCAAGATCAACCCGGCCAGCATCAGCACCGCCATCAGGCAGGCTATGACACCCACAATGATCTGCATGGTTTTCTTATGCATTTACAGTTGTCCTCCTTTAGTACCGTCGATCCTTCGGATCATCTTTTCTACCTTGCGGCGGGGCTGCATCACCTCATGGCCGCAGCCCAGGCATCTGAGCTTGATGTCCATGCCCAGACGCAGTACCTCCCAGCGGCGGCTGCCGCAGGGGTGATCTTTTTTCAACTCCAGAATATCATGCAGCTGCAGATCCATGTCTTATCCTCTCTTGATCTCGTCCCAATAGCGTTTGGCGGCCTGTTCCGTCTTGTTGTCGCCATATTCGTAATAGTGCCGCTCCCCCAGCTCCTCCGGCAGATAGCGCTGCTGCACATAGTGGTGGGGATAATTATGGGGATAGCGATACGCCTGCGGCTTTTCCGCGCCGGCACTGTCGGCGTGGACATTCTGCAGATGCCGGGGAATACTGCCCATAGCGCCGTGCTGAATGTCCTCCATGGCGGCGATGATAGCGTTGTGACTGGCGTTGGACTTCGGCGCGGTGGCCAGCAGAATCGCCGCCTCCGCCAAAGGCAGCCGCGCCTCTGGCAGTCCCAGCTGCACCGCCGCATCCACACAGGCCTTTGTTACCACAATGGCTTGCGGGTAGGCCAGTCCCACATCCTCGCTGGCAATGACCAGCAAACGACGGCAGGGCGACAGCAGATCTCCCGCCACCAACAGCCGTCCCAGATAGTACACCGCTGCATCCGGGTCGGAACCGCGGATGGATTTTTGCAGCGCCGAGAGCAGATCGTAATGCTCATCTCCGTCCCGGTCATACCGCATAGCGCTGCGCTGTGCCAGCTGTAAGGCGTCCTCACTTGTCACGTACAGAATGCCATCCTTTGGCCTTGCAGACTGGTACAGCAGCTCTACCGCTGTCACCGCCTTGCGCACATCGCCGCCGCAGGCGGCGGACACGGTATCCGGCACGGTGTCCTCCCACTGAAAGGGCAGATCACTGCGCTGCTGCTCGATCCGCAGGGCACGCTCCACCGCCGGACGTGTCTCTTCCGCCGTCAGCGGCTTGAACTCAAAGACCGTGCTGCGGGATAGCAGCGCGTTGTAAATGTAGAAATAAGGGTTTTCCGTGGTGCTGGCAATCATAGTGATCTTGCCGTTTTCCAGAAACTCCAGCAGGCTCTGCTGCTGTTTTTTATTAAAATACTGGATCTCATCCAGATACAGCAGGATGCCGTTAGGTGCCATCATGGTGTCCACATCGGCGATAATAGCCTTTATATCCTGCAAGCCGGCGGTGGTGGCATTGAGATGGTATAACGCTTTTTGGGTGCGTTTGGCGATGATATTGGCGATGGTGGTCTTGCCGGTACCGGAAGGACCGTAGAAGATCAGATTGGCCTCCGCTCCGTTTTCGATCAGACGGCGCAGCAGCGCGCCCTCCCCCAACAGATGTTTCTGTCCCGCCACCTCGTCCAGCGTCTGGGGTCTGATCTCGTCGGCCAATGGCCGCATAGCACTCACCTCCGAAAAAAGCATTGGTTATAGTATACCACCATTTGCTTTTTTCCGCAACCTCTGATACAATGGATCCGAGGTGAGTCTCATGAAAACAACCGCGCAGATCCACGCCATCATCGAAGAATTGAAAAAGCTGTATCCGGACGCCATCTGTTCGCTGGACTACGGAAAGGACTATGAGCTGCTGTTCTCTGTCCGTCTGGCGGCGCAGTGTACCGACGCCCGGGTCAATCTGGTGACACCGGCGCTGTTTGACCGCTTCCCCACGCTGGAGGCCTTTGCCCAGGCCACACCGGAGGAGGTGGGGGAATATATCCGCTCCTGCGGCTTCTGGCGCGCCAAAGCCAAAGACATTGTGGGCAGTGCCCAGATGCTTCTGCGCGACTTTGATGGCCGGGTGCCGGACACCATGGAGGCTCTGCTGAAGCTGCCCGGCGTGGGACGCAAAACCGCCAACCTGATACTGGGCGACATCTACGGCAAAGAGGGCTACGTCTGCGACACCCACTGTATCCGCATCACCGGACGGCTGGGTATCACCGACGGCAGTAAGGATCCTCTGAAGGTGGAACAGCAGCTGCGTCAGGTCATTCCACCGGAAGAATCCAACAACTTCTGCCACCGGATGGTACTCCACGGTCGGGCACTGTGCATGGCGCGGTCACCCCAATGCGGTGAATGTCCCCTGCGGGAGCTGTGCGACTACGGAAAGGAGCAGGCAACATGAAGCTGCACACCGCCAGACGGTTGTCACTTCTCCTCTATTTTCTGCTGATCATAACAGCACTCGCCGCAGTGACACTGCGGCGCCCAGCCTTGAGTTGGCTCATGCTGGTACTGCTGGTGGCGGCGCCCCTGTTCGACCACCATTTTTGCCGATGCCCACACTGCGGTGCCTATATTCAGGATATATGGGGCAGCTGCTGCAGCCGCTGCGGTGAAGATTTGGAATAACATATGGGTTCTCCGTGCCAGTCCGGTGGGACTGGCACTTTTTTGCCTGCCGGTACATATATTGCGGTATGGAGGTGGGCACATGGATTTCAAACAGATGGCGGCACAATTACATTCCGACCCCGATACCATGGCACGGCTGGCACAGTCGCCGGATGGGCAGGCATTGATGGCACTGCTGCAGCAGGAAAACGGCACACAGCTGCAGCGCGCCGTGGAAAAAGGTGAAGGTGGCAGCGCCGCGGAGATGGCCGGCTTGCTGAAAACCGTGCTGGCCAGCAGCGAGGGACGCGCCCTGCTGCAGCGGTTGAGCCAGCAATTCCAGCAGCAATAGAGGCAAAAGGAGGCGGCAGCATGGAGGATATGGACAGCAAGATCAACGCGATGCTCAACGACCCGGCGGCCATGTCCCGCATCATCCAGATGGCACAGCAGCTCTCCGGCGGTGCGGCACAGGCTGCGCCGCCTCCCCCGCCGCCCAAGGACACATCGCCGCAGGATGCCGGGTTCGACCCGCTGGTGCTGGCGCGCTTTTTGCCGCTTTTGCAGGAGCTGCGGCAGTCCAACAGCCAGACCACCCAGCTGCTGTACGCACTGCGGCCTTTTCTCAAAGAGGAAAAGCAGCCCAAGGTGGAACGGGCGGCAAAGCTGGCGCACCTGATCTGCATCGGCAAGCGTTTTCTGACGGAGGGAGGACTGGACATTGTATAACCGTTATGGCCGCGAAGGACAGGGAGGCTACACCCGGGCGTCGCTGGACGACAGCCCTTTGCCGCCGCCATCCGGCAGCGGACGGCAGTCACCGCCCCACAAACCGCCTCCAACACCGGGCGCACCGCCGCCACCGCCGCCCAAACCCTCCCGGCCGCCGGAGATCGCGCTGGGCAAGGGGCTGCTGGAATCACTGCATCTGGATGATCTGGATACCGGTGACCTTTTGCTGCTGTTTCTGCTGTTCTTCCTCTTCCGCCAGCAGGCGGACGAGGAGCTGCTGATCGCCATCGGCCTGCTGTTGATCCTATGACGGTATCCATTTCTGGCAGGTATTGCATTTGCAATGCAGGGCAGCCGCGTGTATAATGACGTTGTTCTTGCAAGAGCAAATCCAAACACAGGAGGTCACAGAAATGTTCTGCAACTTTGACTGCGCTTCCCTGCTGAAGCTGCTGTGCGGTTTCTTCGGCTGCTAACAGACATATATAAAAAGATCGGACGTACCATATGGTACGTCCGATCTTTTTCTCTGCATACTTATGACGGCGAAGTGATCTTCAGCCCAATGATACCGATGAGCAGCAGCGCCGCAAAGAAGATCCGTCCGGCGGTGGCAGGCTCCTTGAACACCACCAGCCCCACCACCACGGCGCCCAGCGCACCGATGCCCGTCCAGATGCCGTAGGCTGTACCCATCGGCAGGGACTTCATGGTCTGGGACAGCAGGCCGAAACTGATCAGCATCCCGATAATGGTCAAGGCGGAATACCCCAGCTTCGTAAAGCCCTCCGACAGCTTCATACACGTGGCCCAGAACACCTCCATCAGCCCCGCGATCCCCAGAAGTACCCAATGCACCATACACTCCTCCTTCCCAACAAAAAATAAAAACCGCCTTTTCTGCGTCTTCAAAGGCCTAACGACACAGAAAAAGCGGGACACCCGGCGGTGTTTTCCGTCGGTAGTATACCACACTTCCGCCGCCGGTGTCAAGCCGGTCAAATGGACACAAGATATGGCGGCGGCATGTAGATTCCTCTTGCTTTTCCAGCCTTAATATGTTACCATTGGTATATATACCATGCAAGAAAGATGTGTTGTCTATGACCCTGACCGCCACCAGCCTGCCCACCAAAAAACGGATATTGACCGCCTGCGTCAAGCTGTTTCTGGAAAAGGGCTACAAGCGCACCACCATCGCCGAGATCCTGCGGGACGCCGACGTATCCGCCAGCAGCTTTCAGAACATCTTCCGCGCCAAGGACGGCGTACTGACGGAGCTGGTGGAATTCATGTTCAGCAACCAGTTCGCCGCGGCACGGCAGAACATCGGGACACAGCTGCCGCCGGTGTACGTCTACGCCATGGAGACGGCCATTCAGCTGACGCTGACGGAGCTGAACGAAAACCTGCGGGAGATCTACATCGAGGCCTACACCCAGCAGGAGGCCGCCTCCTACATCTTCCGTGAGACCGCCCGGGAGCTGTACAGCATCTTCGGCGTGTACCAGCCGGCGCTGACGGAGCGGGACTTCTATGCGCTGGAGATCGGCTCGGCCGGTATCATGCGGGGCTACATGGCCTGCCCCTGCAGCGAGGAATTTCCGCTGGAGGAGAAGCTGCGGTGCTTCCTGAGCCTGAGCATGGGGGGCTACCGGGTTCCCGCAGAGGAGCAGGCACAGGTGCTGGCCTTCATCGCTTCGCTGAACGTCCGCGCCATCGCCCAGCAGGTGATGCAGACGTTGTTTCACGCATTGGAGATGCGTTTCGACTTCAAACTGGGCGATACGCCCACCGGAGAGAAAAAGGAGGAGACCACATGAAAAAGAGTATCACCGCCCTGTTGATGGCGCTGTGTCTGGCGTTGACACTGCTGCCGGTGCAGACGCTGGCCAGCAGTCCGAACACAGCGTATGCCAACGATCCGGACGCGGCACAGACGATCGCCCTACAGAGCATCGGTCCTGACGAAGCCGAAGTGGAACTCGACCTGTATGAAAAAATGTCTGCTCAGGTCAGTGTCATCAAGCTGATAAAAGACATTGAGCTAAGCGGCTCTCTGCGGGTCGATTATGCAGTCACCATTGACCTCAACGGTCATGTGCTGAAAATGGGCGACATCGGCGACGGCAGCGTCATTAAGATCGAGAGCACCGGCCACCTGACCATCACCGACAGCGACCCCACCGCGGAGCATAAGTTTACCCCCAACGCCGACGGCCTGTGGGTGCTGGACGATAGCGGCACAGAGACCGTCTATGGTGGCGTCATCTACGGCGGCACGGGCTATAAAGACGGCAACCATGCCTACGGCGGCGGCGTGTATATTGAAGCCAACGGAAAACTCACCATGACCGGCGGCAATATCGTCGGCTGCACAGCCACGGGCAATAACGCTTTTGGCGGCGGCGTGTTCGTCAGCAAGAACGGCACGTTCGAGATGTCCGGCGGCAGCATCACCGGCTGCACGGCGGTGGCCCAGAACTATGGAATGGCTTTTGGCGGCGGCATCCGCAGCGAGGGCCGCACCACCCTGTCCGGCACGGCGGTGATCCGGGACTGCCATGCGAAAGGCGGAGATAGGCAGTATGGCGGCGGCATCTCTGACGCCGGAACGCTCAACATCAGCGGCAACGTGCAGATCATCGGCTGCACCGCTGACGGAAACTCGGATGCCATGTATATTTCCAACGGTTTGATCACCGGCGGCACGTTCTACGGCAGCATCAACAGCACAAAAAATATCAAAAGCCACATCGTGACCTACCAGGTCAACGGCGCGGACTACGCCACCCAGATCGTGCCGTCCAACAGCATGGTCACATTACTTACGCCCACCAAGCAGGGCTATGCCTTTGACGGCTGGTACAAGGCCGATGGCATGAGGCTGGACGTCGCCGACCCCGTCACCGTCACCGAAAACCTCGCCCTCACCGGCTGGCTGTACGCTCCCGTGACCAGTGAATCCGAGCTGACCGCCGCCCTGGCCGACAGCAGCATCGATGTCATCCGCCTCACGAACGACATCACCCTCACCGCCGAGTTACAGATCACCGATGGCCGCAAGGTCACCCTCGACCTCAACGGCCGCGTCCTCGACCTGGGGGAAAAGCACATCTTGGTCAATGGTACTGTCGACCATTTCTCAACCCTGACCATCATGGACAGCGCCCCCGCTGAAGAACACAAATTCACGGACACCAACGGCCTGTGGGTGCTGGATACCGACGGTGACAAGACTGTCAAGGGCGGCGTTATCACCGGCGGCAGCAACACCAGCGGCGGCGCTATGGTTGTCGATTGGTGGGGCACAGTCACCATGAACGGCGGCAATATCGTTGGCTGCTCTGCTGACAGCGGCGGCGCAGTGTGCAGCACAAGCAACTTTTCATTCACCATGAACGGCGGTTCTATCGCGGGCTGCACGGCCAAAAACGGCAGCGCCATCTACCTGAAAGGCAGCCAGATGAACGCCAACGGCGGCACGGTCAACGGCACAGTCGTACTCGCTGTTGACGGTAGCTCCGAATGCATTATCAACGGCGGCGGCGTCTCATTCAGCGGCCTGATAATCAATGAGGACGCAAACGCCACGTTCAGCGGCGCACACAGCTCTCTGGGTATCGTCGGAGAAAAGCCGGGTACGCATAGCGACACCTACTACACAGTCACCTTCTACCTGGTGGACAGCACGATGGAATACACGACCCGCTATTTCCTCGATGGCGGGAATATCTCCGACCAAATCAAACCCGACTCCCGCCCGGGCTACACCTTCGACGGCTGGTACAACGGCGAAAACGAGTGGGATCACGACGACAACACCGTCACCGGGGATATGACCCTCACGGCCAAGTGGACGAGGAGCCACACCAACCACTGCGTCTGCGGCGGCACATCGGATGTGAAACACACGCATGACGTCAACACCGTATGGACGGCGTGGACGTCCACCGATTCCCTGCCCCGGGACACCGGCCACTATTACCTGACGGACAACGTGGTGCTCCCCGCAGACAGCGACTATGTCCTCGACTACTATGATGAGAGCAGCGAGACGTATTATTGCCCCGACCTCTGCCTCAACGGCTACAGCGTCTCCTTTGCCGCAGGCGGCAGCGACCGGAAGATCGTGCTGGAAAACATCACCACGACACAGATCACCGATTGCCAGTCCGCCGCAGGCAAGATCGAGCCTGCGCTCCAGCTGGCCGACTCCGGCTTTGGCTGGGTCTGGGTGTTCAACGTCACGCTGGCAGGCGGCGTTGAGAACAACGGCTGGGCTGTCTGTATGTACCTCTACAGCGGCACGCTGATGAACGGCATCACCGGCACCCACGCAGATATATATGACAGCACGGTCACCGGCGGCATCCTCCTGAGCGGCTCGATCGGGCTTTACGGCAGCCCGAACATCGACCGGCTGACGTTGGTAGACGACGAGGAGGCGGCAAGCCCCGGCTATATCTCCAGAAGCTCCAAGCTGGACGCCGGTGTGCGCATTCCCATCACCACCCAGCCGCTGCCTACCGGCCAGACCCCCTATGAGCTGGGTGAGGAAATGAAAAACGACCTGAGCGGCAATCTGGTGCCCGATGCTGGCTATGCGGTGCACTTCGACGCGGACAGCAAGATCCTGACGCTGACCAAGGCCGCCACTATCACCATGGGTGACAACAGCTGGAGTGACTTTGACAGCACGGCAAAGACGCTGTACTGCAACACGGATCAGACCCTCACCATCATTGACAACAGCGGCGGCAAGTTGGATATTTCCTGCCTGCTGACGCAGGAGGATCTGACCCAGGCGCAGATGGGCGGCCTGCTCTTCGGCGAATACACCGCCCCTATCGTCCTGCGTGAGGAGGGCAGCCACATCCTCTACGTGATGCTCTTCGAGCCTCCATTCAACTTCTCCAGCATCACCTATCTGCGCAGTGCCCGCATCGTCATCGACAAGACAGCGCCGGTGCTGAGCCTGACCGACGGCAAGACCTACTGCGGCGCGCAGACGGTCACCATCACCGAGCTGCATCTCAAGTCGGTCACGGTGAACGGAAAGGCCGTTACCGTTGATGCCGATCAACGGTTCACCCTGCCTGCCGCAGGCAAGCAGACCATCGTCGTCACCGATCTTGCGGGCAACAGCACCACTGTGACCGTCACGGTCAACGCCGGTCACACCTGGGGCACATGGACGTCCAACGGTGATGACACCCACTCCCGCAAGTGCACCGTTCCCGGCTGCACAGCGGACAGCGAGACGGAGAAGTGCACCGGCGGCAAGGCGGACTGCTGCCACAAGGCGGTGTGCGACATCTGCAAGGCGACCTACGGCAAGGTGAATCCCAACAACCACCACAGTCTCAAGCATATCAAGGCCGGCCGCGCCACAACCACCTCCTACGGCAACATCGAATACTGGTACTGCGAGGGCTGCCACCGGTATTTCAAGGACGCCGCCTGCACCATCCAGATCACGGAGGACGCCACCCGCATTTCCCCCAAGTCCTCCAGCGGCACCGATAACAGCAAAAACGGCAAGAATGGCACGGACAAAAAGGGCGTGAAAAGCTCTGATACCGGCGACAGCGGTCTGCACCTGTGGGTGACGCTGCTGCTCACCAGCGCCGTGCTGGGCGGCGCGGTGATCGTCACCGGCAAGCGCCGCAGAACGCGGTGACCGTTCACATCATTCCTCCGTGTGTTTATGGGTAAAGGCCGAGGGGCAGACGCTTACCGCGTCTGCCCCTCGGCTTTATCTGTTGTCGGTATTATTTGCTGCGGCCTACCATGCGATCCGCCAGCTCCCACAGGAACTGGTGATCCGACCAGTTTTCCACAGCGGCCTTGGCCTCGTCGGTACAGCGCGCCACCTCCCGGGCACAGCCGTCCAGACCCAGCACATCCACAAAGGTGACCTTGCCCTCCTCCCAGTCGGAACCGATGGGCTTACCGAACACGGCGGCATCACCCACCACGTCCAGCATATCATCCCGGATCTGGAAGGCACGTCCCAGCCCGTCGGCGTAGGCCAGCGCCTGCAGGCGCATCCCCACGTTCATCTTGGCGGCCACGCAGCCCAGCTCCGCCGCCGCGGAGATCATCACCCCGGTCTTGAGCCGGTTCAGCTGCACCAGCCCCGCCTCGTCCCGCACGTCGTAGACGGTATCCAGCACCTGACCGCCCACCATACCGTCGGCGCCGCAGGCGCTCACCAGCACCCGGATCGCGTTCAGCCGCGTGTCCGCCGATAGCATGGGTGCCTCCAGGATCAGCCGGATGGCCTCCGGCTGCAGCGCGTCACCGGCCAGAATGGCCAGCGTCTCGCCAAAAGCCTTGTGGCAGGTGGGCTTACCCCGCCGCAGGTCGTCGTCGTCCATGCAGGGCAGATCGTCATGAATAAGGCTGTAGTTATGCACCAGCTCCAGCGCGCAGGCAAAGGGCAGCGCCAGATGCCAGTCGATGCCGCCCAGCCGTGCAAATTCCAGTGTCAGCACCGGGCGGACACGCTTGCCGCCGCCCAGAATGCTGTAGCGCATGGCCTCGTAGAGCTTTGCGTAGGGCACCTCCGCCGTGAACAGCTTGTCCAGATACGCTTCAATGCCCTGCTGATATGCTTTGTATCTCGCTTCGTAACCCATATTATTCCTCGCTTAAAAAATCAGTTTCCACCGGTACGCCATCCACACCCTTCATCAGCTTGACCACCTGCTGCTCCGCCTGATCCAGCTCGCCGCGGCACTGCCCTATCAGCCGCGTTCCCTCCTTAAACAGCTTCAGGGAGTCATTCAGGGGCACGTCGCCCTTTTCCAGCCGCGCCACGATCTCCTCCAGCCGCGCCATATTCTGCTCAAAGGTTTTCTTTTCCGCCATCGGTCATTCCTCCTTCTGTTCCACCACGCACGCCAGAGCGCCCTGCCCCAGCTGCACCCGTATCCGCTCGCCTGTTTCCACCTGACGGCTATCCCGCAGCAGGGTGCCGTCCCGGGTCTGCGCCATGGCGTAACCCCTCCCCAGCACCTTGAGAGGACTGAGAGCATCCAGCGACGCCGTCAGTGACGCAAAACGCTGCTGGCGGGCGCTCAGCTGCCGGTGAGAGGTCAGCCCCAGCCGCTGCTGCACGCTGTCCAGCTGCATACGGCGATCCTCCACAAAGGCCATGGGATCCGTCAGTACGCGCTTGTTCGCCAACGCTTTCAGCTGTGCTTCGCTGCGCTCCAGCACGTTCAGCGCACACTGCACCAGCGCACGTCCGGCGCCATCCATCTGCTTACACAACTCCTCCTGATCCGGTACGGCGATCTCCGCCGCGTTGGACGGCGTGGAGGCTCGCCTGTCCGCCACAAAATCGGCGATGGTCACATCCGGCTCATGTCCCACGGCGGAGATGACCGGGATCTCCGAGGCGTAGATGGCTCTGGCCACCCGTTCATCATTGAACGCCCACAGATCTTCGATGGAACCGCCGCCGCGCCCCACAATCAGTACATCCGCCAGCTGCCAGCGGTTGGCGTACCGGATGGCGCCCACGATCTCCGGCGGCGCTTCCACACCCTGCACCCGCACCGGCAGCAGCAGCACCTTGGCGATGGGATACCGGCGGCGGAGGATACGGATCATATCATGCACCGCCGCACCTGCCGAGGATGTCACAATGGCGATGCGCCGGGGAAAGGGCGGCAGCGGACGCTTATGGTCGGGGTCAAACAGCCCTTCCCGGTACAGCTTGTCCTTCAGCTGCTCAAAGGCCACATACAGATCGCCGATGCCGTCTGCGGACAGGCTGGTGCAGTACAGCTGGTACGCGCCGTCCCGGGGGTAGACGCTGATACGGCCGCCGGCTACCACCTGCATACCGCTCTCCGGCCGGAACCTTAGTTTTCCCGCACTGCCGCGAAACATAACACAGCGGATGGCACTCTCACCGTCCTTCAGGGTAAAATAGTGGTGCCCGGAGGGATAGACCTTATAGTTGGACAGCTCGCCCCGGATCAGCAGCTCATTTAACTGCGGCACGCCGTCCAGCAGCTGCTTGATATATTGGTTGACCTCTGTAACACTGTAGACCCGCTGCTCCATAGCTCCTCCTACTGAAAAAGGGCAGGGCGACCGCCCTGCCCTCTGTTTTTGGTCGTTTATGCCCTGATCTCCTGCCGCAGGAAGCTGCCAAGGATCCCGTTGACGAACTTTGCCGTCTCCGGCTCGTCGTACTTGCGGGTCAGCTCCACCGCCTCGTTGATGGCAACGCTGTGGGGAATATCCGGCATATACATGATCTCATACATGGCCAGACGCATAATGGCCGACGCCACCAGAGATATGCGCTCAAAACGCCAGCCGGTGGCGTACTTCTCGATATATGTATCCAGCTCCGCAGCGTGTTCCGCCACACCGGAAACGAGACGGCGGATATAGGTCTCCTGCTTCTGGTTGGGCAGATCCGCATACAGCGGGCACTCCGGTGCCAGCTCCGCGAACTTCTCTCCGGACAGATAGTGATCCAGAAATTCCCCGATAGGCAGTTCGGTAAAGCTCAGCTCAAACACCAGGTGCATGGCGATCTCACGGGCAGTATTGCGTGTCATATGTTTCTCTCTCTTCTTCTCGGTTTAGTTGAAACTGATACCGCCCACATGGACGTTGACGGCGGACACCGGATAGCCGGTGGTGTTCTCCAGCGCCTGATACACGGTGTGCTGCGCCTTTTTGGCCACCTCGCCGATGGTGCAGCCATAGCGCACCGTGATAAACACATTGACCATGATGGCCTCGCCGTCCATATCCACCCGGATCCCACGGGAGGTCATCTTCTTGCCGCCCATGAAGTCCGACACGTTTGCGCTCAGCAAACCGGTCACGTTCTCCACCTCCAGCACGGCGGCAGAGGCGATAGACGCCACCACTTCCTCCGAGATCTGAATGGTACCCAGCTCTTCCTTATGGGTCATATATTCTTTATTTTCAGGCATAACGATGTATCTCCTTGCAACAACTCATTCGTAAAAGATAGTATACCATTTCCTGATAGAAATTACAACTATATTTTCTCAATCCGCTTCCATGATTTTGATCTGTCCGGCGGTATAGCTGGTCTCGTTGACCACGATGTCCTTGATCCGCGCCACATCCGTGGCGTCAAGACCCTCCTCCCCAGCGGCCACCACCACGCTGCAGGAGTCCGTTCCCATAAACACCACGCAGTCGGCATAGCCCTTGGCCGTCACCAGATTCTCGATCTGGGACTCTGCCACCGTGTATCCCGCCAGCACCTGCAGCGTCTGACTGGCCTCGTTGCAGACCTCCTCGCTGGCATTCTCATCGATCTCCGCCTCCTGCAGCATACTGATGGCGCTGTCCCGTGCCTGCTTGCGGCTGAGCCGCGCCGTGGCAAAGTAGTCGTTCTCCGCGGCGGCCTCCGGCACCGTCACATCGCCGCCGTTCTCGTTGACCAGCGTCGCCTGTCCCAGGATCTTCTCCGTCTGGGCGGCGTTGTCGGTATAGCGCCAGTTCAGGTACACCGACGTACCCACCAACGCCAGCACCGCCAGCACCACCGCCG
Organism: uncultured Oscillospiraceae bacterium; assembly: GCA_934573945.1. Taxonomy (GTDB): domain Bacteria; phylum Bacillota; class Clostridia; order Oscillospirales; family Oscillospiraceae; genus Vescimonas. The sequence continues at coordinate 16,638 of CAKTMQ010000007.1, forward strand.
GCCGCTTCCAATTCTTTTTCCACTGGATCTTCATCTTCTTTTACCCTCCTGCTTACCGCTATATTTTTACTTCCACTGTACCACTGTGATCCTGTCGCTGCCCAGACCGGTCAGCACCGACACTGCCTCGATCACCGCCAGATGCACACCGCTGTCGCCCGCCCCCTGGCAGACCACCACTGCGCCCTGATAGGTGGGATAGACCTGCTCCGTCACCACCACGTCCTCATAGCCGCTGCCCCGGTGGATGGTAACCACGTCCCGCTCCTGACGCGCTTCCGTCTCCCGTTGACTCGTACTGCTGTTCTCCGCAAGCTGTAAAGCGGAACCGCTTTTCAGCGTCAGCATGACCTGTACCTGCCCTACGCCCCGGATACGTCCCAGCAGCTGTTCCAGCCGCTTCTCCGTCTCCTGCAGAGAATAGGCCTCCGACACGTTCACCGGCTCTGTCGAATCCTGACTTTCACCGCTGCCGCCGGAGGGCAGCAGCATCAATACCACGCCCACCAGTGCCACCAGCGCCACATATTTGTACTTTTTTACATAGGATATGAGCTTCTCTCTGGCCATATGCCTCACTCCGTTTCCCGCCAGTGCTGGTGCGCACGATCGATCCCCAGGTCATCTGCGATCAGCTGCGCCAGCCCACTGTCCTCCGGTATATCCAGCACCACCTCCACTGGAAACGGCACGCCGTCACGCAGCTGACAGATGACCTCCGGTTGACAGGTCAGTCCCAGCTGCGTCGCTTTTTCTGAAATATATGCAGCCGTCTCCCGTTGTATGATGGTTTCCATCTCTGCCTGATTAGTCTGGGTATAGTCCTCTGTCTGCTGTTGGATCGTGTCGCCCCACGCCTCGTAGGTGCTCTGCAGCTCACCGGGCGTCCACTGCAGCAGCGGACGGATGACCACCAGCAGCAGGAGCACGCCGCCGGTGCATTTTGCCGCCGTCAGCACCGCCCCCTTCGGCAGCAGTGCATAGAGGATCGCCAGTACCATAGAGGCCGCCACGATGCCAAACAGCCATGTTCTGAAAAAGCTCATGGGATCACCACCGATACAGAAGATGTGATCGAGATCAACAGCAGCACCGCGCAGGCGCCCACCATGCCCAGCACCAGTCCGAAGGCACTGCCCAACGCCTGGATCAGCTCCACCAGCACGCCGCTGCCTGCCGTTCCCGCCAGAAATGCCGTCACCTTGTACAGCAGATACTGCATCGCCATACGCAGAAAGGGCGTCAGGCAGGTGGCCAGCACTGCTAACATTCCGAAAATACCAATAGAATTCTTCAGCAGTCCCGCACCGGACACCACACTGCCGGAGGCCTGCGAGATGATACCGCCCACCACTGGCACCGCCGCGGAGATGACAGTTCTGGTCATCTGCAGCGTCAGAGCATCGGCAGATGTGGCGGCAGCACCGGACAGGGACAGATAACCGGTAAACAGCACCAACGAGCCTGTCAGCACCCAGGTCACCACCTTTTTGATCCCGGCGGCAATGGTTTTCAGGGCGTGTCCCGGCAGCATGGCGTCAGCGGAGGCGGCGGCCACGTAGAAATACACCAGCGGCAGCAGCACATTCCGGATCAGGGACAGCAGCAGATTGGCAAAAAACACGGTAGCCACTTGCCGCACACCGGCTGACACGATGCCGCCGCTGGCCGCTACTGCCGCCGCCAGCGTGGGCAGCAGTGCCTTGCTCAGCACGTCCAGCTGTTCCATGGTCTCACGCCCCGCACCCATCATCACCTCCATATCCCCTGCCGCCACCATGGTGATCACCAGCACAAAGGATATGGGGACAAAATGGGCAATCTGAGGATGCTCTGCGGCCTGAAAGCCGCTCTCCGCCACGCCGCACAGAAGCACCGCACCCAGCAGTACCACCATGACCCGCAGGCTGCCGTGGAGGTCGGCAGTCAGCAGCCGCCACGCTTTTTCCCACAGCAGGGCAGCACCGTCACTGAGAGTATCGCTGCCAGCCACCTCCTGCCCCAGATCCTCCAGCAGCTCCTGTGCATCCGGCGACAGGGCGTCCTCCACCTGTTCCGGCAGCTGCGCCCAGGTAAAGACGGTACATAAGGCCATGATAAATACCCCTAAAACCGCCGTTATAAACCCCTTTTTCACAGCAGCCCCTCCAGCATCTGCCACGCCGCCCGGAACAGCGGCAGCGACACCAGCACCACCGCGAACGCGCCGGACATCTCCACCACCGCCGCCATGGCTCCCTCTCCCGCGTCACGGCACAGCGCGCCGCCGGTACGCGTCACCAGCGCAATACCCACGGTCTTGAGCAACGGGGTAAACAATTCGGCGGACAGACCGCCCCGCTCCAACAGCTCCTGCAAAAAGGCGGTGATCTCCTCCAGTCCCCGCACCAGTGCCGTCAGCACCACTGCGCACACCGCCAGTGCCAGCAGCAGCGCCATGTCAGGGCTTGTCTTTTTTACAAGCGTCGCCAGCAGTGTCCCCAGCAGACACACCGCCGCGGCTTTCATTGCCGTCTCCATCACAGGGAAAAGAGCTGCTTGACCAGATCAAACAGATCGCTAATCTGCTGCAGCAGCATCACCAGCACCACGATCAATCCGGCCAGTGTTGTCAGCAGCGCCTGCTCGTCTCGCCCGGAACGTACCAAAATCAGGTTCAGCACCGCCACCAGGATCCCAATAGCCGCTATCTTGAAAATCAGATCTACACCCATGCTACCATCCTCAAATCAGTAAAATGATCAGTACGCCGGCGCCGGACAGCACACCCGCCAGCCACAGCTTTGCCACCTGCCGCCGCTGGCTGCAGCACTGTTCCCAGCGCTCCCGCAGCTGTCCGGCGGCATAGGAAAGCGCACCCGTCAGCTTCTCCTCATCACCCGACAGCTCCAACGTGCACAGCAAATCCCCTGCAAGGGGTACATCAGAGAAGGCGTTTCGCCAGCTATTCTGTAAAGGTAAACCGCATTTCAATTCTTTCTGTACCTTGAAAAAATAAATACCCGCGCAGGGGTAGGTACACAGTGTCTCCAGGATCCGGGGCAGCGGACGGCGCTGCCAGCGGATCTGTGCGGCCATGGTCTCCAGTGCCGCCGCCAGTTCCTGCAGGAGCTGCAGCTGCTGCCGATGAAGGGACATCTGCCCCCAGAGCAGCCGCAGCGCCGCCGCCGTGATGCACACCGCTCCCACCAGCTTCCCGATCACAGCCGCTCCACCTGATAGCGGCGCTCCTCATTCTGTCGGGTGATGAGCACTGCCCGCTCAAACACCTGCAGCCGCAGCAGCCTGGCAAACAGCGGCTTCCGCCGCAGCTCCTCCATGCTGCCGGCGTGAATGGTGGCCAGCAGCGTCACGCCGCAGTTGGCTGCGGCGGATACGGCATAGAGATCCTCCCGCTGTGTGATCTCGTCCACCGCGATGACCTGTGGGTTTGCGGCACGCAGCAGCACCGGAATACCCAACGCCTTGGGACAGCCGTCCAGCACATCTGTATGACACCCCACCGCCAGCTGCGGCGCACCCCGGTACATACCGGCGATCTCGCCCCGCTCATCCACCACTGCTACCCGCAGAGCCGGGTAATCCGACGTTCCATCAGAAAGGGTACGCACCATATCCCGCAGCAGCGTTGTCTTGCCCAATCCCGGCGGCGAGAGCAGCACCGTGGCACAAAACCGGCCGTTTTCCCACAGCGCGGGCCAGAGTTCCCGACACAGTCCCTCCTGCTCCCGACCGATACGGATACAGGCAGAGGACAGGTCGCGGAGATTACGGCTCGTCCCTTCCCGCACCACCGCCGTCCCGCAAAGTCCCACGCGGAAGCCGCCCGGAGCAGTCAGATAGCCCTGTGCCAATGTGTCGGAGGATGCATAGCGGGAATAGCCGGTGACGATGTCGCACAGCTGCTCCAGCTCCGTCTGGGTGACCCGGGGAAGCGGCTGTTCCTGTGTGACCCAGATCTCCCCCTCCGGCAGCAGCACCGTCATAGGCTGTCCAGCGCGCAGCCGCAGCTCTTCCGCCAGCAGCTTCTGATGATCCGGCAGCTGCAAGGCCAGCCGCTGCCACTTCGGCGGCAGCAGTGCCGCCGCCTGTTCATACCGCGCAAGGGCATATCGCTCGTCCATCTCACCACTTCCCTCCCTTTGATACTCCACTGTATGCGGGACAGGACTGGCATATGACAGCAAAAAACCACACGCTGCAAAGACTGACTGGCATCAGAAAACATACGGTTTTGTCTATGCCTGTCCGTCTAAAATCACCCGAAAAAAATTCCCCCATACTGATGTATGGGGGAATTTTTGCAGCCGCTTTTATCTCGAACATTCTTTGACAAAACTGCTGTCCACCAGAAAAGAGCGCATTTTGTGCAGGGACAAAGCGCGGTGCCACAGGCATACTGGATGTCTGGCAAGGCAGCGCAACGCAGTCCTCTGTGCAAAATGCGTCTTTTATGGCGTGTGATTTCTTGTGTCAGACGGCCTAATGTGTAGTTTTTCAATATTATGATGTATGGCTCATCCGCCGTAGAGGGCAGCCACCAGCTGAGAATAGATCTGCTCCGGATCCCGCTCAAAGCGCCCCGCCAGATCTCTGGCCATTTCCTCCGTGGCCACCATCAGCCGCAGCTGCATCAGATCATCCACATCGTCGCTCAGCCGCAGCTCCACCGTATAGGTGCCGTTCTCCCGGCGGGTGACCTGCGCCTGTACCTGAGCACGTCGCAGCAACTCCTGCCGATAGGCGGCAATGAGCTTGTCCGCCTTCATGCGGACGGAATATGGCAGGCTGGACTGGCAGATCTCGCTGTTCTTCAGTCCCTTGGGCGTGATGACATACCGCTCCTCCTGATCCCGCCGCAGGTGCTCCGTCTCCACCAGCTCGTTAAGGCACTGGGAAAAATCGAAGTAGTCGATGCCGTCGTCGATCATGGTCATGGCCTGTATGTCGCTCAGGGGCATGGGCTCCGCCACGCCGGCGGCCACATAGAGGATCAGAAACTTGATCTCCAGCTTGTCACGAATAAATCCGACACCCATGTCATCACACTCCTTTTCTCCTGTTTTTGTTGTATCATACGGAAAAATGTGCCGTTTGTCAACACCGGTCTATACTCCGGCGCACCACTACGTTTTTCTCACCCAGCCACTGTCGGCATTCCTCCAGCAGCGCAGGATGATACAGGCACTTGCCGGCCAGCAGCTTACCGCTGTCCGCCAGACGGATCTTTACCGGTGTCTCCCCCTCAAACATGGTCATCACCAGCCGGATATGGCGGAACTCCCGGCTATCCAGACCGGGGAAGCGCAGATAGATGGTCACATTGTCCTTAGATGCCTGTTCCCGCAGGGCAGGCAGCGGCATTTCCCCCGTCTGGAGGGGATAAATGGTATCGCACATGATCTGGGGCGGTTTTTCATCCCGCACCGACAGCCGTCCCCGCACCACCACCGGCGTGTTGACCGCCATATAGCTGCCGCACTGGTCGATGGTGCGGCTGAAGCACAGCAGCTCGATGGATGCCGCCTCGTCCTCCACCACCACATAGGCCATGAGGTTGTTGGTCTTTGTGGTACGGGTCTTGCTGGAGATCACGATGCCCGCCACCGTCACCGTCTGCCCATCGGCATACCGGGCAGGCCCACCATCGGAGGTAAAATCCTCCAGAATGTCGTGGATCGGCACCGCTCCGGCGGCGTGCGCCGCGGCACGATAGTCGGCCATGGGGTGGCCAGTCAGGTACAGGCCGGTGGTCTCCTTCTCCATAAACATCCGCTCCGTAGCGGAAAACTCCGGAATATCCGGCAGCTGAATGTCCGGTGTAGTGGTACCGCCGGCAGACATACCAAAGAAGTCCAGCTGCCCCTCCACATTGACCTTGCGGCTGTTGGCGATGGCATCCAGCACCTTATCATATACCTCCAGCAGCTGCGAACGGTACACACCCGTACCGTCAAAAGCACCGGCCTTGATCAGATTCTCCACCGCCCGGCGGTTCAGATCGCCGCAGTCAAACATCCGCTCGCAGAAATCCTGAAAGGAGGCAAACCGGCCGTTGTCCGTGCGCTCCCGCACCAGTGCCTGAATAAAGCCCCGGCCAATGTTTTTGATGGCCACCAGACCGAAGCGGATGCCGCCGTCCTCCACAGTGAAGCCGTCAAAGGAGCTGTTGACATCCGGCGGCAGCAGCGGGATGTCGCACTCCCGGCACTCAGCGATATACTCCGCAACCTTGTCGGAGTTATCCAGCACCGAAGTCAGCAGCGCAGCCATATACTCCTTGGTATAGTGGCACTTGAAATACGCCGTCTGATAGGCCACCACAGCATAGCTGACAGCGTGTGCCTTATTGAAGGCGTAATTGGCAAAATCGTAGATCTCATCATAGATGGCCTGCGCCGTGGCCTCCGGGATCCCGTTGGCCACACATCCGCGGATATGACGCTGGGCATCTCCGTGGAGGAACGCCTCCCGTTCCCGCTCCACATCCTTGGCCTTCTTCTTGGACATGGCGCGGCGCACCATGTCCGCCTGTCCCAGAGAGTAGCCGGCCAGCTCCTGAAAGATCTTGATGACCTGCTCCTGATAGACGATACAGCCATAGGTACCCGACAGGATCGGCTCCAGCGAGGGGTGCTTGTACACCACCAGGCTGGGATCGTGCTTGCAGGCGATAAAGCGGGGGATGGACTCCATGGGTCCGGGACGATACAGGGCTATAATGGCGGTGATGTCCTCAATGGACTGGGGCTTCAGCCCCAGACAGACGCCGGTCATACCGGTGGATTCCATCTGAAACACGCCGGAGGTGCGTCCCTCCGTCAGCATCCGGAATACCTCCGGGTCGTCCATGGGGATCTTCTCCAGATCGAAGGCCGGATCATACCGGCGCACCATCTTCACCGCGTCATCCAGCACCGTCAGGTTGCGCAGCCCCAAAAAGTCCATCTTCAGCAGTCCCAGCTCCTCCAGTGTGACCATGTTGTACTGGCAGACGATGGACTCGTCATTGCGCGCCAGAGGCACATATTCATAGACCGGCAGGCGCGTGATGACCACGCCTGCGGCATGAGTGGAGGCGTGGCGGGGCATTCCCTCCAGCGCTCTGGCGGTGTCGATCAGCTTGCGGACACGGGGATCTGCCTCGTAGAGATCCGACAGCTGCTTGGACAGCTTCAGCGCATCACTGAGCGTGATATGCAGCGCGCCGGGGCCGGCCGGCACCAACTTTGCCACCACATCCACCTCTGCGTAGGTCATGTTCAGCGCACGGCCTACATCACGGATGGCGCCCCGGGCGGCCATCGTACCAAAGGTGACGATCTGCGCCACATGGTCGTCGCCGTACTTGCGGCGGACATACTCAACTACCTCACCCCGGCGGGTATCGCCGAAGTCCATATCAATATCCGGCATGGACACACGCTCCGGATTCAGGAAGCGCTCAAAATACAACTGGTACTGCATGGGGTCGATGTCGGTGATATGCAGGCAGTAGGCCACCATGGAGCCAGCGGCGCTGCCGCGGCCGGGACCCACCGGGATGCCCGCCTCCCGGGCATAACGGACGAAATCCGAGACGATGAGGAAATAATCGGTAAAACCCATCTTCTCGATCATGTCCAACTCGTATTCCAGCTGCCGGCGATAAGCCTCGTGATCCGCGCCGTAACGCCGGTCAAAGCCCTCGCTGCACAGCTTCCGGAGATAGGACGGGGAATCGTAGCCCGAGGGCAGCTTGAATTCCGGCAGGTGGTACTTGCCGAAGGTGAACTCCAGCTGGCAGCGATCGGCAATGCGCTGGGTGTTCTCCACTGCGTCGGGATAACCGGAGAACAGTTCCTCCATCTCCTCTGTGGAGCGGAGATAGAAATTTCGCGGCTCATACCGCATACGGTTCTCATCGTCCACCGTTTTGCCGGTCTGGATGCACAGCAGCACGTCGTGGCTCTCCGCGTCCTCCCGTCGGAGATAGTGGGCGTCGTTGGTGCACACCAGTGGGATCCCCGTCTCGTTGTGCATCCGCAGCAGGGCACGGTTGACTGTGGTCTGGTCGGCGATACCGTGATCCTGCAGCTCCAGGTAGAAGTTACCCTCCCCCAGAATGCTCTGCAGCTCCAGCGCGTAGGCCTTGGCGCCGTCGTAGTCGCCGTTCATGATGCGGCGGGGGATCTCTCCGGCCAGGCAGGCAGAGAGGCCGATCAGTCCCTCGCTGTGCTCCCGGAGCAGGTCGAGGTCGATACGGGGCTTGATGTAAAAGCCCTCGATATACGCCTGCGACACCATATAGGACAGGTTGCGGTAACCGGTCTCATTGCGGCACAGCAGCACCAGATGACGGGATTCGGCATCAAATTCATGCTGCTTGTCCAGCCGCGTGCGGCGGGCAACATACACCTCGCAGCCGATGACCGGGTGGATGCCCTCTGCCTTGCAGGCGCGGTAGAAGTCAATGGCGCCGTACATGGCGCCGTGGTCGGTGATGGCGCAGGCGGTCTGCCCCATTTCCTTGACCAGCTTCGGCAGATCCCGGATACGGCAGGCGCCGTCCAGGAGACTGTATTCCGTATGGACATGGAGGTGGGCAAATGCCATATCACGCCTCCTCCAGCTCTTTCAGCATATCGCACAGCAGCTCCACACCGGACACCACCAGCATCCGGCAGTGCTGGGTCACATCCAGCTCACGGGCGGCAGGCGTGCCCTTCAGCGCCGTATCCGCCAGCAGGTCGCGGCAGTCCAGATGATGAAATTGCTCCGTATACCGGCGCTGATATTCCTTGGTCACCTGGGTGGCACGCTGTTTGCCCTCGGCGCCATTTTCCAGCGTACTGGGATATACCATGCCCAGCACCACCACTGCGGCACTGACAACGCCGCATATACCGCCGCAGCGCATACCGCCGCCAAAGCCGCCGGCCAGCGCCATGCTCTGCTCCTCGCTTAGTCCCGTCACATCCGCAAAGGCGGCCAGCACGCTCTGTCCGCAATTGAGTCCCTGCTGATGGTACTGCATGGCCTTGCGGCATCTCTCCAGTTTCGTCATCACTTTCGTGCCTCCTCTATGATCTTTCGTATCCGATGGTTCAGGCAGGATTTGCTGATGGGCGGATCGAACAGCGCCGCCAGCTGCGCCAGCGGCAGCTCCGGATTCTGCATCCGCAGCCGCGCCGTCTCCTGTATCTTCTCCGGCAGCTGCTCCAACCGCCCGGTCTCACGCAGATGTTCGATGGCCTCCTGCTGGGCAGCCACCGCGTCCAACGTCTTGTTCACATTGGCCATGTCGCAGTTCATTGCCCGATTGGCGCCGTTACGGATCTCCTTATCTACTTTAGCCGTCATGATCTCCGTAGCGGCCACCGGTGCCCCCACGGTCGTCAGCAGATCCTCGATGTGCTCCGACTGCTTGAAGTAGATCACCGCACTGCCGCCCCGCATCACGCTCCGGGGCAGAAATCCCATCTCCTGCAGCAGTGCCGACACCTCGCGGCTGGCCTGCACATGGGAGGTGGACAACTCCAGATGATAGCGCTTCTCCGGATCGGTGACACTGCCGCCGGCCAGAAACGCGCCACGCAGGAAAGCAGCACGACAGCAATCCTCCTCCAGCAGCGCGAAATTCACATGGAGCACCAGCGCCTGACGGGGATCGTAGCCCAATGTATCCACGATACGCTGCAGCTTCTCCGGCTCTGTGATCTGAAAGATCAGCTTGCTGCCGGACGCCTCATCCGCCGGAATCCGGTCAAACTTCACACCGAACGCCCGCTGGAACAGCCGGGGCAGCCGGGCGGCAAACTCCGGATTCTCCGTGATGATGCGCACCTCCTGCATGGTAAAGGTGTTGCAGTACAGCAGTGCGCCGTAGCACTCCGCCCGGGCGCAGCACTGACGCTGCACCGGTGTGCGGCACAGCTCTGACTTGGCCTTGTAGGAAAAGGATTGCATGATGTTACTCCCTGTTCTCCGTCTGTGTATACTCCTCGTAAATCGTCATCAGCTCATGCGCCAGATGGCCAGGATTATGACGTACCAGCCCATTTTCCAGACTGGCCACCGGCCGGTCGATCAGCTCCACGCCCAACTGGCGGCACCGCTCCGTATCCCGGACGATGGGCGCCGCGCCCTCCCGGGCATAGCGCCGGGCAATGGGCTCCGGTATCGGCATGGAATTCGTCAGGCACAGTCCGAACAATCCCGGATAGCTGTGCTTGAACAGCGCCTGAATGTGGTCGGAGACCGTGTAGCCCTCCGTCTCTCCCTCCTGGGTCATCACATTGCAGACGTACAGCTTCAGAGCGTCAGACGCCCGTATGGCGTCCGCCACACCGTCCACCAGCAGATTGGGAATGATGCTGGTATACAGGCTGCCCGGTGCCAGCACGATCAGATCCGCGTCCCGTATGGCCTCCACCGCCGCCGGCAGCGCCTTGGGATGCTCCGGCAGCAGACGCACACTGCGGATCCGGCAGTCCTGCTCCTTCTTGCAATAAAAAATATGGGATTCGCCCAGCACCGTGGCGTCATTTTCAAAGGTGGCCTCCAGCCGGACATTTTCATTGGTCACCGGCAGAACTCTGCCTGTGATGGCCAGCACCTTGCTCAGGCCGGCCACCGCCTTGTCAAAGCTGGGCATGATGTCGTTCAGCGCTGCCAGCAGCAGGTTTCCCAGGCTCTGCCCCGCCAGCGAGCCGTCGGCAAAGCGATAGGCCATCAGCTGCCCCATCAGCGGTTCACAGTTGGCCAAAGACTGCAGGCAGTTGCGAATATCACCCGGCGCCGCCATCCCCAGATCCTGCCGCAGCATACCGCTGCTGCCGCCGTCATCGGCCACCGTGACAATAGCCGTGATGTTGCGGGTGTACAGCTTCAAACCCCGCAGCAGGGTGCTCAGACCGGTACCACCGCCGATGCCCACCACCTTGGGTCCGTGCTCCGGCGGGATATGATACAGATAATGCTCCATGGATCGTCCCTTCTCCGTATCCGTTCTCAGCGGGAAATATCCCGATGGCTCTCCGTGACCGCGTAACCGGCGGCGGAAAGCGTCTGTGCCAGCGCGTACGCCACAGCCACACTGCGATGATGGCCGCCGGTACAGCCCACAGAGATCACCAGCACTGTCTTGCCCTCCTCGTTATAATAGGGCAGCAGATACAGCAGCAGCTTTTCCAGCCGCTCCATGAATTCCCCGGTCTGGGGAAAGGAAAATACGTAATCGCGCACCGCCTCATCCAGCCCCGTGCCCCGCTTCAGCTCCGGCACATAGTAGGGATTGGGCAGAAAGCGCACGTCAAATACCAGATCAGACTCCAGCGGAAGCCCGTGCTTGAACCCGAAGGACATCACATCCACGTGAAGCCCCCGGCGATCCTTCTCCCGGCCAAACAGGTTCAAAAGCTCGCTGCGCAGCTTCCCCACCGAGAAAGCAGTGGTGTCCAGCACGTAATCCGCATGATCCCGCACCGGCTGCAGCAGACTCCGTTCCAGTGTTACCGCCTGCTCGATGCTCCGTCCCTCCGCCGACAGCGGATGGGTGCGGCGGGTCTCCTTATAGCGGTTGATGATGGCGCCGGTATCCGCGTCCAGGAACAGCAGCCGACAGTCCACCTGTGTGCGCTTGAGCCGCTCCAGTGTGGCGATCAGCAGGTCAAAGGGCTCTCCGGCACGGACGTCGTACACCAGCGCCACCCGGTCATAATGCCCGTGGGAGGCGGCGCAGAAATCCGCAAACTTCACCATCATCTCCGCCGGAAGATTATCCACGATATAATAGCCAATGTCCTCCAGTATGGAGGCGGCGCGGCTTTTTCCGCTGCCGCTCAGGCCGGTAATGATCAGTAACTCCATCGTCTCTCCTCTATCCGCGGATCACGCGCACTTCCGGCTCCAGCGTTACGCCGGAGTTTTCCTTTACCCGGCGCTGTACCTCCGCCATCAGCGAGAGCACATCGGCGCAGGAAGCGCCGCCCACATTCACCACAAAACCGGCGTGCTTGGGCGACACCTCCGCACCACCGACCCGCAGCCCCTTGCAGCCGGCCTCCTCGATCAGTCGACCGGCAAAATGCCCCTCCGGCCGCTTGAAGGTACTGCCGGCGCTGGGATATTCCAGCGGCTGTGAGGCACGCCGCCGTGCCATCAGCTCCTCCATCCGGGTGCGGATGGCATCGCTGTCACCCTGCTGCAGGGCGAACACCGCCCCCAGCACCACCGCGTCGGGCTGCTCCGTCAGCACACTGTGCCTGTAGCCGAAGTGCAGCTCATCACAGCTGAGCCGTTTGATCCCCTCGTCGGGAAACAGGACGCTGACACTCTCGATGACCTCCGCCATCTCACCGCCGTAGGCACCGGCATTCATGCACACGCCGCCGCCTACACTGCCGGGGATACCGTGGGCAAATTCCAGCCCCGTCAGGCTCTGTCGGCAGGCAAACGCGGCCACCCGCGCCAGAGACGCTCCCGCCTCCGCCGTGATATATCCTGTCTCTGTGCCCGTCTCCACCCTACACAACTCCCGGGTGCTGATCACCAGTCGATCCACGCCCTCATCAGGAAACAGCACATTGGTGCCGTTGCCCAGCACCAGTGGACGGGCACCGCACTGCGACGCAAAGTTCAGCAGCAGCACAAGCTGCTCGGCACGCCGGGGAAAGGCCATCCGCCGGGCATTGCCGCCGATGCGGAAGGAGGTGTATTTCAACAGCGGCTCCTCCGCCAGCACTGTCAGATCCGGCAAATATTCCCGGATTTCCTTATCCAAATGCTCAAACCAAAGCATACGCGCCTCCGTTTACCCTTGTTGTCAGATCACACGCTTCTTCTTACCCAGCAGCGCCGCACCGATGATACCGGCGTCGTTGCCCAGTTCCGCCTTGACGATCCGGGTCATCCGATCCAGATTGCAGGGCAGGCTGTAAGCCGCCACCTGGCGGCGCAGCGGCAGCAGCAGCTGCTCATCCGATTCATTGCTGACGCCGCCGCCGATAGCCAGCGTATCCGGCTGGAAAATATTGATGATATTGATAAGCCCTGTGGCCAGATACTGGATGTACCGGTCACAGACCTGCTGCCCCACCGGGCAGCCCTGCCGGGCGGCAATGAACGCCGACTGGCCGGACACATGGCCGTCGTTCTCCGCCACCACACGGGCAAGGATGCTGTCGCTGTGGATGGCGATGGCCTGCGCCGTCTGGCGCTTGAGGGCGTTGGCAGAAGCATACCGCTCCCAGCAGCCACGGCGACCGCAGGGGCACTCCTCACCGTCCATCTCAATGGACATATGCCCCACCTCACCGGCCATGCCGTTGGAGCCATGAAAGATCTTGCCGTTGTGGATGATACCGGCACCCACGCCGGTACCCAGCGTTACAGTGATGAACCGCTTGCTGCCCCTGCCGCCGCCGACATAATACTCCGCCAGCGCCGCGCAGTTGGCGTCGTTCTCAATATACAGCGGCAGCTCACTGAGCTGATGGAACAGCCGCCGCAGCGGCACGTTCCGCAGCGGCAGGTTGCAGGTGTACAAAATGGAGCCGGAGCGGATCTCCACTGCGCCGGGGCAGCCGACGCCCACCGACGCGATCTCCTCCATACCGCAGCCGCCGTCACGGCACAGATCCACGCACAGCGCGTGCACTGTCCAGGCCAGCGTCGCCGGGTCAGCAATACCGGATACCTTCATCTTCCTTGTGACCAGCAGCTGCCCCGCCTCGTCCACCAATCCCGCCTTCAGGTTGGTGCCGCCAATGTCTATTCCGATATATTTCATGAGTTGCTTCCGTTCTGCCGGCTCATCTCGTCCAGCTTGCTGTCAAATTGCGTCACAAAATCCCGGCTGGCATTGAAGCCGTATTTCATCTGCCGGTTCTTCATGGTGGCGATCTCCACGATACCAGCCAGGTTCCGGCCGGGGCGCACCGGTATGGTCACCACCGGCAGCGACACCTCCAGCAGCGTATAACGCTCTTCTCCCAGTCCCAGCCGGTCATAAAACTTGCCGTCCTGCCACTGCTCCAGCTGGATCACCAGATCGATCTCCGTCTCAAACTGCACGGCACCCATACCGAAGAGCTGCTGCACGTCAATGACACCCACGCCGCGGATCTCAATATAGTGCCGGATCAGCTCCGGCGCTGTACCGTGGAGGGTGTTGGAGATACGACGGATCTCCACCGCGTCGTCCGCCACCAGCTGGTGGCCGCGCTTGAGCAGCTCGATGGCTGTCTCGCTCTTGCCGATACCGCTGTCGCCCAGGATCAGCACGCCCTGACCGTAGATATTCATCAGCACGCCATGCCGCGTGATCTGCGGCGCCAGAGCGCTGTTGAGATAGTCAATGATATGACTGGTGACGTCCACCGTATCACAGCCGGTGCGCAGCAGCGTGCGCCCGTGCTTTTTCGCCATATCCAGCAGCTCGGAAAACACCTCCAGATTCCGGGAGATGATCATGGCCGGAAAGCTGTAGCTCATCAGGCGGTTAAAGACTCGCGTCCGCTCCTCCGTGGTCATGCGGGAGAGAAAGCGCATCTCGCTCTTGCCCAGGATCAGCAGGCGTTTGGTATCAAAATAGTCATAAAACCCCACCAGCTGCAGCGACGGACGAAATACGTCCGACACTGTGATGACACAGGTGTCATAATCGCTGCCCTTGCAGAGGATCTCCATCTGGAAATATTCCGCCAGCTTTTTCACGCTGGCAGGCGTCCGTTTTACTTTTTCCATGGCTCGCGCTCCTCGCTTTTTCTTGACTCTTTTTCCCTATAAGGATACAATGTATATTATACCTTATCCCCCTCTTTTTCGCAACTTTCCTATCTGAAAATTTTTTCAGTTTTTTGTCAAATAATGCTTGCATTTCTTCCAAACTTCTGGTATGATAGCTTTTGCTTGTGAACGATAAGCAAGCATGATGTCACGACAGCAAGGAGGTGCAACGGATGGCTAAGTGCGAGTTCTGCGATAAGGGCGTGACCTTCGGTATCAAGGTTTCCCACTCTCATCGTCGTTCCAATCGTCCCTGGAAGCCCAACGTCAAGCGCGTGAAGGCTTTGAT